>NZ_JANSHS010000056.1:0-7676 GCF_047461695.1 Synechococcus sp. R6-7 | reverse complement strand
CCCCACGCTCAGGTGGGGAAACAGGCGGCTATGTTGGGACAGCAAAGTCACGCCGCGCCGTTCCGGCGGCAGAGGGTTGAGGGGGATCCCGTCCAGCCAAATTTCCCCCGGATAGGGCAAGGGATCCGGTTCCAGCAGGCCGGCGATGAGATTGAGGGTGGTGGACTTGCCGCAGCCCGACGGCCCCAGCAGGGCGAAGATCTCCCCTGCCTCCACGCTCAAAGACAAATCCCTGAGGACAGGGATCCCTCGCTTGTGGAAGCGCTTGCTGAGATGGCGAAGAACGAGGTGGCCCATGCTTGGGTTACCGATCAAACGCTCAATAGAGCTCTCAAACTCTCCCAAAATTAGAACAGAAAGTACCGTTGTGCCATGGGCAGCACCTCTGCCGGCTCGCAGGTGAGCAGCTCTCCATCGGCCCGCACTTCATAGGTCTCTGGGTTCACCTCAATGCGGGGAGTGGCGGTGTTAAGTTTCAAATCCGCTTTGCCGATCTCGCGGCAATTTTTCACCGCTACGGCCCGGCGCTGGATCCCCAGTTTTTCCGGGATCCCCAGGTCTAGGGCAGCCTGGGAGACAAAGAGCAGGCTGGTCTCGGTCAAGGCGCGGCCAAAGCTGCCGAACATGGGGCGGGGGTACACCGGCTGCGGGGTCGGAATGGAAGCATTGGGATCCCCCATTTGGGCGTAGGCAATCAGGCCCCCCTTCAGGACGATTTCCGGCTTAACCCCGAAAAAGGCCGGCTTCCACAGACACAGATCCGCCAGTTTTCCCACCTCCACCGACCCGATGACGTGGCTGAGGCCCTGGGCGATGGCAGGGCAGATGGTGTACTTGGCTACGTAACGCTTGGCCCGGAAGTTGTCGTTGCGGCTGCTGTCTTGCGGCAAAGGCCCCCGCTGCACCTTCATCTTGTGAGCTGTCTGCCAAGTGCGGATGATCGCCTCCCCCACCCGGCCCATGGCCTGCGAGTCGGAAGAGATGATGCTGAACACCCCCATGTCATGCAAGATGTCCTCGGCGGCGATGGTTTGGGGGCGAATGCGGCTTTCGGCAAAAGCAATATCCTCCGGCACATTCTTGCTCAGGTGGTGACACACCATCAGCATGTCCAGATGCTCTTCGATGGTGTTGCGGGTAAAGGGGCGGGTGGGATTGGTGGAGCTGGGCAGCACGTTGGGCTCGGAGGCAATGCGGATGATGTCGGGGGCATGCCCACCCCCGGCCCCTTCGGTGTGGAAGGTGTGAATGGTGCGGCCATTGATGGCGGCGATGGTATCTTCCACAAAAGCCGATTCATTTAAAGTATCGGTGTGGATGAGGGTTTGGATGTCGTACTCATCCGAGACTTGCAAACAGCTGTCGATCACCGCCGGCGTGGATCCCCAATCTTCATGGATCTTGAGGCCGCAGGCCCCCGCTTCCACCTGTTCCCGCAAAGCTGCGGGAAAAGCCGCGTTTCCCTTGCCAAAGAAGCCCAAATTGACGGGGAACCCCTCCGCCGCCTGCAACATCTTGCCCAAGTTCCAAGCTCCAGGGGTGCAGGTGGTGGCGTTGCTGCCTGTGGCCGGCCCAGTTCCGCCCCCCAAAAGGGTGGTCACTCCCGAGGCGATGGCAAACTCGCACAGCTGCGGACAGATGAAATGCACATGGGCATCGATCCCGCCCGCTGTCAGGATCAGGTTTTCCCCGGCAATCACCTCAGTGCTGGGGCCAACCACCATGCCCGGCGTCACCCCCGCTTGGATGTTGGGGTTGCCGGCCTTGCCGATGCCGACAATGTAGCCATCGCGAATGCCCACATCCGCCTTGACAATGCCCCACCAGTCCAGGATCAGGGCGTTGGTGATCACCAGATCCAAGGCCCCGTTGGCGCGGGTGGCCGTCGGCGATTGCCCCATGCCATCGCGGATGGTTTTGCCGCCCCCAAACTTAATCTCCTCGCCGTAGGTGGTGAAATCCTCCTCCACCTCGATGATCAGTTCGGTATCCGCCAGGCGCACCCGATCCCCTACGGTGGGGCCGTAGTTGCTGACGTATTGGCGACGGGGAATCTCTAGGGTCATAGGGTGGTATCTGCAAAAGGGCTGCCAGGGTTTTACCACACATCCCCACCCAGGGGATCCCTTGCTGCTTGTTGTCTGGTTTCAACCCTTCATTAGAACCCATTGGGTCGACTGAAAATTCGTTACATATATTTACATCTATGATCGAAAAAACAATTGCCAATCGACTCCAGCCTCGATGGGACAAGGGATCCCTCGTTTAATTATTGTGAAGCAACTGAGGGCTCACAAACCCTGACCTATAATGCCAGGTAAGTCCTGCCCTGGGGGAATCTTCTGCCAAGGGGTAGGGATGCTTCGTTCCTTGTCGCAAGAGAGGAGTTCTTGATGACAACTACGCCAAAGGAGCGAGAGCCGAAGGTCAAGGTGTCGGTTGACGTGGATCCGGTTCCCACCTCATTTGAGAAATGGGCCAAGCCGGGGCACTTCGACCGCAGCCTATCCCGTGGCCCCAAGACCACGACCTGGATCTGGAACCTCCATGCTCTTGCTCATGACTTCGACAGTCACACCAGCGACTTAGAAGACGTCTCTCGTAAGATCTTTTCCGCTCACTTCGGCCACTTGGCAGTGGTTTTCGTCTGGCTGAGCGGCATGTACTACCACGGAGCTCAGTTCTCCAACTATTCTGCTTGGCTGGCGGATCCGATCAACGTCAAGCCCAGCGCCCAAGTGGTCTGGCCCATCTTCGGCCAAGAGATCCTGAATGGGGATGTGGGCGGCGGCTTCGAAGGGATCCGCATTACTTCTGGTCTATTTCACCTCTGGCGAGCTGCCGGCATCACCAATGAGTTTCAACTCCTCTGCACCGCCATCGGTGGCTTGGTGATGGCCGGGTTGTGCCTGTTTGCCGGCTGGTTCCACTACCACAAGCGGGCTCCCAAGCTGGAGTGGTTCCAAAATGTGGAATCGATGCTCAACCACCACCTAGCGGGCCTGCTGGGGCTGGGTTCTTTGGCCTGGGCTGGCCACCAAATCCACGTGGCCATTCCCATCAACAAGATGTTGGATGCGGGCGTGCCGGCTGACCAGGTGCCTTTGCCCCACGAGTTCATCCTCAAGCCCGCCTTGATGAAGGAGATGTTCCCCAGCGTGGATTGGGGCATCTTCAGCGGGGTGGTGCCCTTCTTTACCTTGGATTGGGGCAAATACGCGGAGTTCCTCACCTTCAAGGGTGGCCTGGATCCGCAGAACGGTGCCCTCTGGCTGACCGACCAAGCCCACCACCACTTGGCCATTGCCGTGCTCTTCATCGTGGCCGGGCACATGTACCGCACCAACTGGGGCATCGGCCACTCCATTAAAGAGATCCTGGAAGCCCACAAAGGCCCCTTCACCGGCGAAGGCCACAAAGGTCTGTACGAAGTGCTCACCACCTCCTGGCATGCCCAACTGGCCATCAACCTGGCCATGGTGGGATCCCTGAGCATCATCGTGGCGCAGCACATGTACGCCATGAACCCCTACCCCTACATGGGCATCGACTACGCCACCCAGATCTCCCTGTTTACCCACCACATGTGGATAGGCGGCTTCTTCGTGGTGGGGGGTGCTGCCCACGGGGCCATTTACATGGTGCGGGACTACGACCCGGCGGTGAACCGCAACAACGTGTTGGATCGGGTATTGCGCCACCGCGACGCCATCATCAGCCACCTCAACTGGGTGTGTCTGTTCTTGGGCTTCCACGCCTTTGGCTTCTACGTCCACAACGACACGATGCAAGCCCTGGGCCGTCCGCAGGACATGTTCTCGGACACCGGCATCCAACTGCAGCCCATCTTTGCCCAGTGGATCCAGTCGCTGCACACTTCGGCCATTGCCAGCACCGCTCCCTATGTGGGCGCTTCGGTTAGCCCCATCTTTGGCGGCGACGTGGTAGCTGTGGGCGGCAAGGTCTCCATGATGCCGATGGTGCTGGGCACGGCGGACTTCATGGTGCACCACATCCACGCCATGACCATCCACATTACGGTGCTGATCCTGCTCAAGGGGGTGTTGTTTGCCCGCTCTTCCCGGTTGATCCCGGACAAAGGCAAATTGGGCTTCCGCTTCCCCTGCGATGGCCCGGGCCGCGGCGGCACCTGCCAGGTCTCCGGCTGGGATCACGTGTTCCTGGGGCTGTTCTGGATGTACAACTGCATCTCCATCGTGATCTTCCACTTCAGCTGGAAGATGCAGAGCGACATCTGGGGCACCGTCAACGCCGATGGCACCATTGAGCACATCACCGGCGGCAACTTTGCGGCCAGCGCCGTCAACATCAACGGCTGGTTGCGGGACTTCCTGTGGGCGCAATCGGTGCAGGTGATCAACTCCTACGGCTCGGCTCTGTCGGCTTATGGGCTGCTCTTCTTGGGCGCTCACTTTGTCTGGGCCTTCAGCCTGATGTTCCTGTTCAGCGGTCGCGGCTACTGGCAGGAGCTGATTGAGTCCATCGTTTGGGCCCACAACAAGCTAAAAGTCGCTCCGGCCATTCAACCCCGCGCTCTGAGCATCATTCAGGGTCGGGCGGTCGGTGTGGCCCACTACCTGTTGGGAGGGATCGTCACCACCTGGGCGTTCTTCCTGGCACGGTTCGGCGCACTCGGCTAAGGCAAGGAGGAAGAGAGAATCATGACAACTGCAACTCGTTTTCCCCAATTCAGCCAAGACCTGGCCAGCGATCCCACCACGCGTCGGCTGTGGTATGGCATTGCCACCGCCCACGACTTCGAGACCCACGATGGCATGACGGAGGAGCGGCTTTACCAAAAGCTGTTCGCCACCCACTTTGGCCATCTGGCAATCATCTTCCTGTGGGCCTCCGGCAACGTCTTCCACATCGCCTGGCAAGGCAACTATGAGCAATGGGTAGCCAACCCCACGGGTGTCACCCCCATCGCCCACGCCATCTGGGATCCCCACTTTGGCAAGGCAGCGGTGGAAGCCTTTACCCAACCGGGGGGCGGCGGCCCCGTCAACGCGGCCTACTCTGGCCTGTACTATTGGTTCAACACCATTGGCCTGCGCACCAACGGCGATCTCTACACCGGTGCCATTGGCCTGTTGTTGTTGGCGGCAGTGTTTCTGTTTGCCGGCTGGCTGCACCTGCAGCCCCGCTTCCGGCCTAGCCTGAGCTGGTTCAAGAACGCTGAAGCCCGTCTCAACCACCACCTGGCCGGCTTGTTTGGGGTCAGTTCCCTGGCTTGGACTGGTCACCTGGTACACGTCGCCATCCCCGAGTCCCGCGGGCAGCACGTAGGCTGGGACAACTTCCTCACCACTCTGCCCCACCCGGCAGGTCTGAAGCCCTTCTTTACCCTCAACTGGGGGGTGTATGCCCAGAACCCGGACACGGCCAACCATGTCTGGGGCACGGCAGAAGGGGCGGGCACGGCCATCCTCACTTTCTTGGGTGGCTTTAACCCCAACACCCAGTCCCTGTGGCTGACGGACATGGCCCACCACCACCTGGCCATCGCGGTGATCTTCATCGTGGCCGGCCACATGTACCGCACCAACTGGGGCATTGGCCATAGCATCCGGGAGATCCTTGGCGCCCACAATCCCCCCAAGGGCACTCCCTTCGGAGGCCTGCTGGGAGAAGGCCACAAAGGTCTCTACGACACGGTCAACAACTCCCTGCACTTCCAGTTAGCTCTGGCCTTGGCCTGTCTGGGGGTGGTGACCTCGCTGGTGGCGCAGCACATGTACGCCCTTAACCCCTACGTGTTCATGTCCATGGATCACACCACGGAGGCGGCTCTTTACACCCATCACCAGTACATTGCTGGCTTCTTGATGGTGGGGGCGTTTGCCCACGGGGCCATCTTCCTGGTGCGGGACTACGATCCTGAGGCCAACAAGAACAACGTGCTGGCGCGGGTGCTGGATCACAAGGAAGCGATTATCTCCCACCTCAGCTGGGTATCGCTGTTCCTGGGCTTCCACACCCTGGGGCTGTACGTCCACAACGACGTCATGCAGGCCTTTGGCACGCCGGAGAAGCAGATCTTGATCGAGCCGGTGTTTGCTCAGTTCATCCAGGCCTCTCACGGCAAGATGATCTACGGCATGGATGTGTTGTTGTCCAACCCCGACAGCCTTGCTTCTACCGCTTGGCCCAACTACGGCAACGTGTGGCTGCCGGGCTGGCTGCAGGCCATCAACGATCCCAATGGATCCCTGTTCCTGCCCATTGGCCCGGGTGACTTCCTGGTGCACCACGCCATTGCCCTGGGCCTGCACACCACCACCTTGATCCTGGTGAAAGGTGCGTTGGATGCTCGCGGCTCTAAGCTGATGCCGGACAAGAAGGACTTTGGCTACAGCTTCCCCTGCGACGGCCCGGGTCGGGGCGGCACCTGCGACATCTCTGCCTGGGATGCCTTCTACCTGGCCATGTTCTGGATGCTGAACACCATCGGCTGGGTTACCTTCTACTGGCACTGGAAGCAGCTTGGGGTTTGGAGCGGCAACACCGCCCAGTTCAATGAGAACTCCACCTACCTGATGGGCTGGCTGCGGGACTACCTCTGGGCCAACTCCGCCCAGTTGATCAACGGCTACAACCCCTACGGGATGAATAACCTGGCGGTTTGGGCCTGGATGTTCCTGTTCGGCCACCTGGTGTGGGCAACCGGGTTCATGTTCCTGATCTCCTGGCGCGGCTACTGGCAAGAGCTGATCGAGACCTTGGTGTGGGCGCATGAGCGCACTCCCTTGGCCAAGCTGATCCGCTGGAAAGACAAGCCGGTGGCCATGTCGATTGTCCAAGGTCGTCTGGTGGGTCTGGCCCACTTCACGGTGGGTTACGTGTTGACCTACGCGGCCTTTGTTATCGCCTCGACAGCCTCTCAGTCGGGGTAGCAAGCCCATAACCTGCTGAATAGGGATCCCTCGGCTGGTCCAGGGATCCCTTTTTTGTGAGTTGGTAGAGTGGTGATATGAAGTTTAGGGTCTGATGAGTTTGGTCGATGACTCTAGCCGCCCGATTGGATCCCTATATCAGGCGATATACCTTTGAGGAGTTTCATCGACTGATTGAGTCTGGACAGATTGAAGAGCCCAATCAGTTGGAGCTGATTGACGGGCTCCTGGTTCAAAAGATGACGAAAGGGGAGAGGCACGCCGCCTACTGTAGCCGCCTGTACCGACTGTTGGTGGGCCTTGTGCAGGAGCAAGCTATTGTGCGCACCCAGGATCCGGTGCAACTGCCCCCCAATCACGAGCCAGAGCCCGACTTTGCCATTGTGCGCTTTCAGCAGGATGAGTACCGCTCTCGGCATCCTCAGCCCGAAGACATCTATCTCATCATCGAAGTGGCTGATTCTTCCCTTACCTATGATCGGGAAGTCAAACTCGGACTCTACGCCAAAGCCGGGATCCCCAACTACTGGATCTTGAACTTGCAAGAGAACTGCCTAGAGACGTACAGCTTGCCAATAGAGTCGGGAGTTTACCAAAAAAGAGAGGCTTACACCCCCAAGGAGAAAGTTGGGATCCCTGGGATCCTGGCTGGAGAGTTGAGTCTGGATCAGGTTTTTTCCATCGGTTAAGGCAGGGATCCCTTGCCGGCAGATCGAATCTTGGCTGGCAGGAGCATGACTCTAGTCAATGATACGCTGG
>NZ_JANSHS010000055.1:0-3600 GCF_047461695.1 Synechococcus sp. R6-7 | reverse complement strand
TCCGGCCCGCTCACGCGATTAGCTCGTCAGAGCCTCTAACTGAGTGCAAACTCTCACAGTAGCCTCCTTTCTTCCGCAGGTGGCCAAATGATGCAAGAGCCAGCACACTCTTTAGAAGCCCTGGGATCCCTGTTGCGGCAAACACGGGAGGCACGGGGACTGACGTTGACAGAAGTAGCTAACGATACCTTCATTCGCTGCCAATATCTGCAGGCGCTGGAGGAAGCTGACTTGAGCCGGTTACCGGAGCCGGTGTATGTGCAAGGGTTTCTCAAGCGCTATGCCGACTATTTGGGGTTGGATGGCGAAACCCTCTCTCGGCGTGCCTCTCCGCTTTTATCGGCCAAAACCCCCCGCGCGCCAGCTCCTCTTGCTGTTGTCGGCCAGCAACCTGCCTTTGCCCTGCGCCCTCTCCACCTTTGGGCCGCTTATGTGGTGCTGATTGTGCTGACGGTGGGGGGATTGTCGGCTCTTTTGGAAGGCACAGGCAATCCCTTTGGGCGTTGGCTGGTGAGCCTGTCAACGGTCAGTCGGGAGGGATCCGGCCAGCAACCGCCTGCTGCAACTTCTTCGGATCGCACTCTGTCGGCAGTTCAGCCCACGGCCCGCCAACTGTTTCCCACCCTCGACCAATGGACGCGCATTCAGGGCGTCTTCCCCGAGGTCTTGGAAGCTCACTCAGGGGGGGCGGGGCGCAAGCCGGTGCGTCTGGATATTCGCGTTGTGGAGCGCCCTTCCTGGTTGCGGGTCATCGCCGATGGGCAAACGGTCTTCGAGGCCACCTTACAGCCAGGGGCCGAGTTGAATTGGGAAGCGGAGCAGTCAATCGTGTTGCGTACCGGCAATGCAGGCGGCGTGCTGGTGACCTTTAACGACCGGGAGCTTGGAGTGATGGGCCGATTTGGGGAAGTGAAAGAGCTAATGTTCGAGCCGGGGTTGGATATTCAGTCGCTGCAGTAGGAACCCAGCCAAATGATCATCCCGTTGCGCTTGGCGTTATCGGCGGCAGCGCAGGAGCAATCTCCCACCCCTGGGAGCGGAGCTGCTGCAGCAGGTGCCGGACTTTGTCGATGTCTTTATCGCCTGGCCGACGTTCTACACCACTGGAGAGGTCGATGCCGCTTGGCTGCAGGTGGCTGAGCGCCTGCAGAACATTGTCCGGGTTCAGACCACCGGCCAGTAGCCAAGGCAAGGGCAGGGAGCGGTGGGCAAGTTCTGACCAATTCAGAGTTCGCCCCGTTCCACCCGCCTGTTGGGGGTGATAAGCATCCAAAAGCAGCATCTCCACACAGTCTCGGTAGAGATGGGCTACTTCCAGATCCGCCGGCTGGCGAATGCGCAGGGCCTTGATGCGGCGGATCCCGGGAAGCCATTTCCCCAATTGCTGACAATCCTGCGGGGATTCTTGGCCATGCAACTGGACAGCCGTGAGGCCCACCGTTTCCACCCAGGAGGCGATGGCGCGGGGATCCTGATCCAGGAAGACCCCCACCTTTTCCACAGGGCCGGGCAGGGATCCCACCCAACGAGCCATTTCCGAGAGGGGCAAATAGCGGGGGGTATTGGGCACCGCGATGAACCCAAGGGCACTCACCCCCAGCGCGGCGATGGCCTCCGCCTGATCCTGACGGGTGATGCCGCAGATTTTGACAAACAACCGGCCCATTGGGAGCACCACCAAAACAATTGGCTGCTGGTTCTTGGATGGTTCTGAGAGCGCTGATACATCTACTTTTGTTCAGGGCGCATTTGCAGAGGATCCGGCTGTTCCGGGTGAAGCTTGTTGATCCGGCGCACCATTTGCCACAGCCGTCCAAAGTTGCGCTGGTTGAAGTGCATCACCAGCCGTGGCAGATGGGCAATATCTTCCTCGGCTTCCTCCGGCAAAGCCCCAGTTTGCTCGATCCGGCCCGAATCGAGAATGTCGGCAAACTCTTCGTTTAAAATCTCTAGGGCTTCCGGTGAAAGTTTGGTGTTCAAGCGCAAAACCAGGAGCTCTCGCACGTAGCGATTGCTGTGAAAGACGCGATAAAAATCGACAATCTGCTGACAGGCATCTCCCACATCGTCGGTTAGGGTGTAGAGGAAGAGATCTTCTGGGCTGATCAAGCCGCGACCAAGCAGGTGCTCCCGCACGTATTCGTCCCATTCTTTCCAGTAGCAGCCACCTGTTCTGTCCACCAGCACCAAGGGCATGAGCTTGGTTTTGCCGGTTTGCATCAGGGTTAGGCATTCAAAGGCTTCATCCTGAGTGCCGAAACCGCCGGGAAAAAGCACCAGCGCGTCGGTTTCTTTAACAAAAAAGAGCTTGCGCGAAAAGAAATACTTGAAGTTGATGACCCGATCGCTGGCAGCAATGACGGGATTGGCCATTTGCTCGAAGGGAAGCTGGATGTTGAGCCCAAAAGAGTTTTCCAGCCCTGCCCCTCGGTTGCCGGCTTCCATAATGCCGCTGCCGCCCCCCGTCATCACCATGAACCCCCGTTGACTGATGCAGTGGGCGAACAACTGGGCCTGGCGATATTCGGGACTTTCTGGCCCTAGCCGTGCCGACCCGAAAACGGTGATCTTGCGTTGATGAGCGTAGTTTTGGAAGGCGGCAAACCCCTGCTCCAGATCCTCAAGAGTAGCCGCCAAGATCTTGGCATCTAAACGGCTCAGCTCCAGGGATCCCATGCGCTGCAGCGACTGCACAATACGCAGCCAGGCCGTCCGGTTGGGATGATACTCCAACTGCTTTAGGCGGGTCTCAGCGTTGGAAAAAACTTCTTGCAGAAGGGAAGAAACGGAATCGGTCAAGCTGGGATCCTAAAGTTCTCTGGAATTACTTTAATCAGTTCTCGGCACAAAATGGCAGCTGGGTTCTAATCCAGAACCCAAAAGTTACATTCTGAAACACCCAAGGCATAGCCCTCAGGCTTCGGCAGGTGTGTCGAAGTGCTTTTCCAAAATCGTGGTTAGAGTTGCCTTGGGTACGGCGCCAACCACCACATCCACTTTCTGGCCGCCCTTGAACAACATCAGGGTGGGAATGCTGCGAATACCGTACTGGCTGGCAGTTTGAGGGTTCTCGTCGGTGTTGATTTTTACAACCTTAACTTTGCCGACATACTGCTCAGCTATCTCCTGAACCACAGGAGCCACCATCCGACAGGGGCCACACCAAGGTGCCCAAAAATCAACCAGAACTGGAATATCGCTGCGCAGCACCTCTGCCTCAAAGGTGGCATCAGCGATATCTATTGCTGCAGACATGCCTGGATAACTCCTGAAACAACACCTGTCACGGTCTCTGATCTTAGCACAGCCCCCAGGCTGCTGGTGACCTCAGCCTGTTCCATTGCTACTACACGGAGCGTTCGCCAAAGGAACTGTCCCTTGGGATCCCGGCCTGAGACCTTCGCTCAGCCAACCGCAGCGCTAGGCAGTTTGGGGACGGCACCGAAAGCATCTGAGCCGTGCTGAAGCAGGCTTCTACGGCATCCATCAAAAGATTTGTCTTGGCAAGGTTCCCGGGATAGTTGAGTGCGTCATGACCAGGCTGCTCCTATCCTATATGGTCACTTTGATTCAAACTAGGACACTGCACCCACACCTAAA
>NZ_JANSHS010000054.1:0-6288 GCF_047461695.1 Synechococcus sp. R6-7 | reverse complement strand
GGGGGCGGCACTTTTCTGGATGTGACGTTGGGAGGGGGTGGGCACAGCTTGGCGCTGCTGCGGGGGGGAGCTGCCCGAGTGGTGGGGTTGGATCGGGATCCGGCGGCTCTACAGGCGGCGCAAGCGCGTTTTGCAGCAGAAGGGATCCCCGGCAGCCGCATCCAACTGTGGCACCTCAATTTTGCCGATTTCGATCTGCAGCAGCACGGCTTTCGGGATGAGCAGGGGCAGGGGATCCCCTTCGATGGCATCGTGGCCGACTTGGGGGTGAGTTCTCCGCAACTGGACTGCCCTGAGCGGGGATTTAGCTTTCGCGGGGAGGGGCCGCTGGACATGCGCATGGATCCCAGTGCCGCTCAGGAAACCGCTGCCGATTGGGTTAATCATCGCCCGGTCGAAGAGTTGATCGAGATTTTCACCCGTTACGGCGAAGAGCGATTTGCCCGCCGCATCGCCCATCACATCGAGCAGGCTCGTCCCCTCGCCACAACCACTCAGTTGGCCCAGGTGGTTTGGCAGGCAGTACCTCCGGCAGCTCGGCGAGGCCGCATCCACCCGGCCACCCGCGTCTTTCAGGCGTTGCGCATTGCCGTGAACCGAGAACTGGAGGCTTTAGAAACCTTACTGGCCCAAGCCCCCACTTGGTTGAAACCCGGCGGCAGGTTGGCCGTGATCAGCTTCCATAGCCTTGAAGATCGCTTGGTGAAATGGGCCTTCCGCAGGGATCCCCGTTGGCAGGTGCTCACCCCCAAGCCCTTGTCCCCTTCCGAACTGGAACGGCAACGCAATCCACGGGCCCGCTCTGCCAAACTGCGAGTGGCTGCCCGCAGCAGTCAGATGTAGGTTTAGGTTGGTTCTCCCGCTCTCAAGAGATCGGCTACTGTGAAGCGGACGGCTAGCCCGCCGAGACCAGGAATCGGGAGAAGGGGGTTGCTATTGGGGGATGCGGGGAACTAGGGTGAAGCGGAACCGGCAGTCCTGCACCGTCGGATCCCTTGGTGTGTGTGAGGTTAAGCCCTATGGTTAGCCAGCCTTTGAACGCAGGTCTTGATCGTCCCAAGAGCCCTCGTCGCCACAGACAGCCTTCTGCTCTGAGCCGACCCCTCTCCGGTACAGTTCAAGCCAGCCGCACCCAGCCTTTGGATTTGAAGTTGAAATCAGCCCATCCTCGCAGCCAACATTCGGCTTGGGCAGAACACCTAGCTTGGTGGAAGCAGATCTCCACAGGGATGGCTATCCTCTCCGGCGTTTCAGTGTTGAGCCTTTACAGTTGGACTGTGCATACCCAAAGCCGGTGGAGCCAGCGTTACCAGGTGTGGCAGCAGATGCAACGCAACGAACGACAGTTTCTGCTGACTCAGGAATCCATCGCCAATTCTCTGCGGGAAATTGCCGACCGCTCCGAAATGGTGCCGCTGGTACCGGATCGGATGATTGAGGTGCCAATTGCCTCTCCCAGCCATGTTGAACCGGATCCAGCCCACCAGACGACAGCCCCGCCTGAAATCGAAAAAGCTCCTCTTTTCTACCCGGTTGGGTACTAGTCCAATGAATCCCGTGGACAGCAGCCAAGCCACTGCTCCCCTCTTACTCTCCCAAAGGCTGTAGATTTTGCAAGATCTCAGCGTATCTCTATCCTCCCTATTCTTCAAATTCTTCAAAAGTCAAGGGATCCCTGGGCCTCGCGATCTGGAGTAGCAGCGGGCTATCCTTCAACTGCTTACAAAGCAGTGAAGAAATCTGGCCTAAATGGGATGTGGCCCATCCGAAGCCCTGGGATTGCCGTTGGGATCCCGTTCACCCCTGGGGATGACATCCCCCCTGGCAGGATAGGAACTCCAGAGCAGGGGATGTATGATGCCTAGCACGGCTTTTTCGGAGCAATCGCAGAGAAAGCTGTACCGACAGGTTGTCCTGGGGATCAGCCAGGGCATGTAAAGGGGAAAGTCCGGTGCAAATCCGGCGCTGTGCCGCAACTGTGATGGGCTTGGGCTAGACCCATGCCCTCAGTCAGGATGCCCGCCTGCGGTTTTGGCTCGCATTTCTTCCGCGTCGCACGGAATCAGGAGCTTTAGGAAAATGAATCCCATTCTAGGTCTCAGCCTGGCGCTGGGGGGCTTTGTTTTGGGGATCCCAGCGTGGGCGCAGCCGGCAGCTTCCCCGCCCTCAGCTCAAGAGGTTTTGGAAACCGGCGTTAGCGCCGAGATTTTAAATCAACCCGTCACCACGCCTTTTCGTCGCCCCGGCTTGCTGCGGGATTCTTCCCGCCCGGTTTACGTCGTTACCCGCCAGCAAATTCGAGAGCAAGGGGCAAGAACCGTTCAGGAGGCCCTGCGCTACCTGCCCGGGATCCTCAGCGACGGCACGGCGGGAACCCAGTTGGGAGCCCTTAGCTCCCAGTTTATGCGGGGAGGACGAACGGCCCAGGTGTTGGTGCTCTTGGATGGCCGCCCCATTAACGACCTGGGCTTTTTTGGCGGGTTCGATCTGTCTCAGATCACTACAGATGTGGTCGAGCGTATTGAGATCTCTCCAGGTGGGGGCTCCACCTTATACGGCTCCGATGCCGTTGGCGGGGTCATCAACATCGTAACCCTGGAGCCAAAGCCGGGATCCGAGACCGTGCTGGAAGCGGCTATCGGCAGCTACGGCCTCAACGAGCAAGGGATCCAAAACCGCGGCCAAGCGCAGGATCTGGGCTGGGTGGTCAGCTATCGCCGTCTGCAGAGCAACAACGACTTTCCCTTTGAAATTAGGCGTTTGGGCAAAGCAGGCAGGCGGGAGAACTCGGCAGTGGAGTACCACAACCTACAAGCCAAACTCACCTGGCAACTGGCAGAAGGCCAGGTCCTAACCGGAAATGCCCTTTATCTCAATAAAGCGTTTCAGGTGCCTGGCAGCACCGAGTTTCCCTCCCCCGATGCAGTGCAAAACACCAACGACCTGCTGTTAGATCTCAGTTGGCTGTGGGATCAAGAGAGGGGATCCCTGCAAGCTAGGGTATTTTTTGACGACCTCAACTATCGCTTCAGCGCCCCACAAAGCCAGGGATCCCGGGATGAGATCCTGCGAACGGGGTGGGGATCCCAACTGCAATACACCTGGAAGGCTGCTGAAAACCTGGAGCTTACTCTAGGAGCGGATTACCGATCCATTTCAGCTCGCAACACCACCTTCTCCTTTGCCAGGGGATCCACCAATGTCAACTACGACAATACCGTGAACCAAGGGGCCCTCTTTGCCCGCCTGGATTACAAGCCACAGCCCAACTTTTATCTCAACTTAGGTGTTCGCCAAGATTCGAGCAATCTGGTCAACGGTTCGGCCACCTCTCCTGCCGCAGGGATCCGCTGGGTTTTGGCAGAAGGCACCACCCTGAGGGCCAATTATGCCGGCAGCTTTCGCACCCCCTTGATCTCAAACTTATTCTTTCGTTTGCGGGGCTTTTTTGAGGTAGATGGGAACCCCAATTTGCGCCCGGAGCGGGGAGAGAGTTTTGACATTGGCCTGGATCAGGCTTTGGGAGATTTTGGCCTACTGCGCTTGACCTTTGCCCATAACCGCATCCGCGATGGCATTACCTTTGTCAGCACTGGCCCGCGCAGGGGAACCTACGAAAACATTGAGCTCGTGGAATACACGGGCTTGGAAGCAGCCCTGGATTTGCGATTGGGGGAAAACTGGACTCTTTTTGCCAACTACACCCTAAACGATCCCATCATCCGCTCGGCGCTGGATCCCAAAGCGGTTGGCAAACAGTTAGCCTTTGTGGGAGCAGACAGCCTAAACCTGGGCCTGAGCTACCGCGATGCAGAGGATCGGTATGCCTCAGTTTTCCTGCATCACATTGGCACTTTCTTTACCAACAACGCCAATACCCAATCTCTGCCCGGCTACACCACCTTAGCTCTGCGGGGAGGGATCCCGGTTGCAGAAAATCTCGCTCTCGAGGTGGGAGTCGATAACCTGCTGGATGAGCAATATGAGGTTTTCCCCGGCTACCCCGGAGTGGGTCGCACCGTTCGGCTTAATTTAAGGGGCCAATTTTAGAGCGACTTGAGGCTGACTTTTAGCTGTCTAACTCACTGCTGAATCCTTGGCCAAGACATTGAGATCGTCTTTGCCTCTTCTCACACCCTTTGCTTGGACAGAAACCTATGACTATATCAAGGAGCACCATGTCTCGATCAACTTCCCAGTTGCCCATCCAAGCTGGCAGCGCTGCCCAGCAACCCAGCAGCCATTGTCTTTGGGTTTGTGTCACTTGCGGATCTCGGTGGGTTAACGGCCAAAAAGAAGGGATTAGCAAGGGAGAAATGCTGCTGTCTGCCCTGCAATCTCAAACCCTCAATCCTCAACTGACCCTGAAGCCGGTTGCCTGTATGAGCGGCTGCAGCCATGCTTGTGTCGTTGCGTTGGCAGCACCTCAAAAGATGACCTATGTTTTTGGAGATCTCGATCCAAAAGATGTGGATCTCATTCTGCAGACAGCAGAGCTCTACCTCACCAAGCCAGATGGGATCCTACCCTGGGCCGAGCGCCCTCTCAAAAAAGGGGTGATTGCTCGTATTCCACCACTGCACTGAGGAGCTTTCTCATGGCCACTTTTACCCCCTGGATAACCCCCCTCCATCAAGCTTGGCAGGAAGTTTCTCTGACGGGTTGGACAACCCTTTATGAAGGGATCCCTGCCCATATTGACTGCTTGGGGCCGTTGCTCTACGAGCTGTTTCAAGAGCACTGGGCCGAGATCCAGGTGGGCCATGTGGCGGAAGGCGGGGTGCTGGAGCTGGCTTTCAAGAAACCTCCAGCTTTGTGCGTGCTCTACGATGGCTATCTAACCGTTGCCACCGAAACTTGGCACCTGCATTTGTGCCTGGAGGAGCACCAAGGCGGCCCCCATCGCAAGACCCCACCCGAGCTGCGCCGCAAAAGATTGGTTAGCTGTGCTGCTCTCTACCGGCGCCTCAATCCCCAAGGTCAGCCCCGCATGTGGGGGATCCAATTCTGGAATGGAGCAGAAGAACCTTTGCTGCAGATTTTTCTGCCCAGCCCCTTTTTGGGGCCAGAGGAAGACTACCTGCCGGAAGGCAAAGCAGATTACCAAAAGCTTTCTCTTTACGAGCGCATCCGCGCCATCTATGTGCAGGGGAAAGAGCGGATCCCCTATGAGGATAACCCTCTTAAACGTCCCTACCTTGCCGTCTGTCGTTCCAGCCGTTGTTATCCTTCCCGCAACTACCAACCGGTTGTAGAAGCTCTGGAATCCGCCCTTCGAGAAGCCAACCTGGACGTACAGGTTATCACCTCAGGCTGCTTGGAAGTTTGCCAACAGGGGCCGGTGGTTTTTTACTCCGGAGATTGCACCTGGTACAAGCGGGTTACTCCCCAAGTAGCTCGGCAAATTGTTTTTGAGCATTTGCTTAATAGCTGTCCTCTGAAAGACCACCTTTTTCCAGGAGATTAAAGCATGATTGGCCTGCAATCGAGTGCTCAACCTATCCCCAGATCTTGCCGCTTGATCTCAGCCCCACTTTGGATACAAGCTGCTCAAGATTTGGCCCGAGGCTGGTTCTGGCCCAGCTTGTTTACCACCGTCGGCTGTCTCAGCAATATTGCTTATACATGTACCCTTCCTTTTGTAACTGTTGGTATTGTTGCAGGCACAACTTTAACCCGCCAAAGGGCAATCATTAGTGCTTTGATGATTTGGCTGGCCAACCAAATCTTTGGCTACACCTGGCACAACTATCCCCGCACTCCCGATTCGTTTGCCTGGGGGTTGGTGCTGGGGATCGGCACGGTGGGGATTGCTCTTGCTGGCGGTTACCGACCTCTGTTTTCTCAGTCCAAGCCGCTTCGGCCAAGGCAACTGCTGCTGAACTATCTCTGGATCCCGGCCATGCTCATCTTGGGGTTTCTGGCTTTTGAAGGGCTGATTTTGGCAGCCGGCCTGGTCTTGGGGGGAACGGAGGGCTTGACCCTGCCCATTCTGGGCAAAATCTGGTTGCACAACTGGCTGTGGACAGGACTTTGGATCGGGATCCACGCGCTGCTGGTGTGGGACAGAGGACGTCGCCGGGTGTGGCTGGGAGAGGAGAAACTGCGGTGAGCTGCTCCCGTACAAGCTCTTCCCATCCCGTCAGCGGTGCGGAGCACTTTTGCAGTGATCTGAAACATCCCCAAGAGGGATCCAGGCCAAAATAGGGGCGACCTATGTGGGAGGGGATCCCTTTGCAACTCAGTCGCGTTAACAGTGAGCATGACTCTAGTCAATGATACGCTGGA
>NZ_JANSHS010000053.1:0-2484 GCF_047461695.1 Synechococcus sp. R6-7 | reverse complement strand
ATACTGTACATTATTTTCAGTATAGTCCAGTGTATCATTGACTAGAGTCATGCTCCTGCATCTGCCGGCGGTATTCCCGCCCAAAGGCTTGCAGCAACCCTTCTGCATGGGAAAGAGGCCCTGCTTCATAGGCACGGGATCCCACCCCTTGCTGGGTGAGCTCGCACAGGTGCCAATCCTGTCGATTGGTGCGATCCCACAATTCCACCACCTCGCTGGGATCAAAACCATCCAGCGCCAAGGTCTCCGGCTCAAACAGCCAATCGCAGACAACCCGCGTCCGGTCGGATCCCTGGGGCCACAGAGTGTGGGTCATGACATAGTCCGGCTGCAGGCTCAAGAATAGATTGGGCATAAGGGTGTAGTAGTAGGCCCGCCGTTGGTTCTCGCCTCGCACGGTGGAGATCAGGGGCAAGCTGCGTTGGCCACTCATGTTTAGGCTGGTCACATCTGGATTGAGCAACATGTAGCCGCCCAAAAAGGGGCCTTCCATCAAGTCGTTGCGACCACTGCGAGCCGGCGAAAGGCGGGCCAATTCTGGGTGAATGAGCGGGCAGTGGTAGCACTCAGAGTAGTTTTCAAACAGCAATTTCCAATTGGCTTGAACGTGGTATTCAATACGATGGCCTCGCCGCAGAGCGGACAGGTTCCACTCTCGGAAACGACCTTGCAATGGGGCAAAAACCTCATCGAAGGGCTGAGGATTGCGGCTGAGGTTGACCCAGACGAAGCCTTCCCATTCTGCCAAGGCAGCGGAGTGGAGGGGATAATCTTCACGGCGAAAGTCTTCCACCTCGTGCATCTGGGGAGCTGCCAACAATTGCCCGTCCAGCCCATAGCGCCAGGCGTGGTAGGGGCAAGGGATCCCATCGGCAAAATGGCCTTGGGGCTCACTGCAGAGTCGGGTTCCTCGATGGCGACAGTGGTTGAAGAAGGCATGGGCTTGCCCCTTGGGATCCCGTACCAGGATCAGGCTTTCTCTGAGCACCTGCACCTGCAAAAAGTCTCCGGGTTGGGCCAGATCGGCACTGCGCCCCACGCAGAACCACTGCCGATAAAAAATCTGCTCAATCTCCGCCTCAAAGCGGCTGGAAGAAACATAGTAGTGGCCAGGCAGGGTGCGGGCGCCCGGTTGAACCGTAGCGGGATAGAAAGCGGTCATAGCGCGGGGCAGCAAAGCAAGATGGGAAAAACTGCCGTTGAACTCCAAAGGCTTTGCTATCCAAGCTAACGCAGGGATCCCAGTCAGTATCTGTTCTAAGCAGGTCTAGGGCATTTTTGCAGCATTCCCCCCAGGCACGCCGTGCTGCTTGCGCGAATACCCCAGTCTCCTACCCACAAGGGGAGAGGGGGGCATAAGAACTCCGTCCTGCTGACGCAAATGGCTTATTCCCGCTAGGGGGACGTAGCGCTGTAGCCCAAGTCGCGCAGAAGGTGCTCAGAGCGCCGCCAGTGGGGCCGCACCTTGACAAACAGCTCCAGGTACACCTTGCCCAGGATCAGCTTTTGAATCTGCAGGCGGGCTGCCTGGCCGATCCGCTTGAGCCTTTCCCCCCCTTTGCCAATGAGGATCCCCTTTTGCGAGTCCCGCTCTACATAGAGGGTGGCCAAGATGCGGGTGACGTTGGGGGTTTCTTCCACCTGGTCGATGGTCACGGCCACGGAATGGGGCACTTCCTCGCGGGTCTGCAGCAGCACCTGTTCTCGGATCAGCTCCGCCATGATGAACCGCTCCGGCTGATCCGTCACCAGATCCGGCGGGTAGTAGTAGGGGCCGGTGGGCAGCAGATCGATGGTGGCTTGGATCAGGGGTGTCAAACTGCTGGGATCCAAGGCAGACACCCAAACGACAGGAGCGCCGGGGCGCAGGGCTTGGTAGCTCTCTTGGTGAGCTTGGCGCACGGCAGCATCCTGAGGAAGCAGATCCGCTTTGTTGCAGACGATCAGGCAGGGGGAAGCAGCAGGGATCCGCTCGGCAATAAAAGCATCCCCGCGTCCTGCCGGCACCGATCCATCCACCACGAAGAGGATCACGTCCACAGCGGCAATGGCTGCCTGGGCGTTGTGTACCAAGATTTCCCCCAGGCGGTGGTGGGGTTTGTGGATGCCAGGGGTATCCACCCAGATGATCTGGGCTTGGGGTAGGGAGAGGATCCCCTGCAGGCGGTTGCGGGTGGTCTGGGCCACGGGAGAGGTGATGGCAATCTTTTGTCCCACCAGGGCGTTGAGTAGGGTGGACTTGCCCACATTGGGCCGCCCGATCAGCCCCACAAACCCCGACTTAAACCCTGGCGGGGCAGCCGGGATCGCAGACAGTTCCCCACTGCTGACACGACCGGGCGCCGATTCCCCTTCTGCTGCAGCAGCGGAGGACTCTGTCCCGCCGTCGCCAATGGATCCCTGTCCCTCAGGGGAGGGATCCCTCCCGTCTGAAGGAGAATAGGGATGTCCGGCGCTGATACATTTACGCTGAACACTGCTGAA
>NZ_JANSHS010000052.1:0-4591 GCF_047461695.1 Synechococcus sp. R6-7 | reverse complement strand
CAGGAGAGTTCAGCGTGAATGTATCAGGAAGGCCGTTATCGCTAAAAGAACTCCGATTGCGGAAGGTCAGAACTGGGTTGCTGACGGAAGCCAGGTTCAGAGGAGGAGTGATCAGCCAGTCATTACCCGGTTGCTGACCGTTGAAAGCGTTGGCCTCGGCAAGGGAGTTGACACAACGCCAGGAACGACTGGTGTCGCCGTCCACATCCACAATCTGCCAGCCGGCTGGAGCAGGGTTGCAGTTATCAAAGCCTTCAGTCAAAGGCAGGTTAACGGAAGGAGGAGTTGGTGTCGGTGTGGGCGTCGGCGTCGGTGTTGGGGCCGGAGTCAGGTTCAAGCCAACGAGCACCGGATCGTGGTCGGAAGAGCGGAAGGGATCGCTGGCGTAGAATAGGCTCTGCTGAGAGGGACTCTTGAAGCTCAGGGTGTAGTCCAAGCTCACGGGCTCATCAGCGTTGATGTGCCACTTAGCTGAGCCTGTAACTTGGGGTCTCAGACTGCTGTTGGCCAGGGCATGATCCAGAGATCCCCACTGTCCTTGGAAGCTAAAGGAGTAGCTGTTGGAGCCATTGAGGTTGATGAACCCGCCCGCCTCCAGAGTTTTGATCGGATCCTCCATAGCGTAGGAGTTGAGATCCCCCATAATCAACACATCCGGATCGGTGGAGCCGGTTGGATTGGTGGCGAGCCAGCTCAAGAGTTGCTGAGCGGCCCGGGTGCGGTTGCCGTTGCAATTGCCTTGGAAGGGATCGTTGTCAATAGGATCGCAGGGAGAACCCTTGGACTTGAAGTGGTTGACCACAACAGTGAAGGTGGCGTTGTTGCTCCGCTGCCGGAAGGTTACAGCCAGAGGAGGACGATGGAAGCGTCCGGGGCCTTGGGTGAATTCCCCTGTGTCCAGGAAGGCCGGGTTAGTGCCGGGGGCAATTTCAACCGTAGCTGGCTTGTAGATAAAGCCGTTGGTGATGGCATCGCCGCCCAGGTTGGGCACTCCAACATTCACAAAGGCGTAGGTTCCTGCCCCCATGACCTGGTTGAGCCCGTTCACCAAATCCTGAATGGAACTATTCGAACCGTATCCATCGTTTTCTAACTCGTTGAGGCCTACGATATCGGCATCCATGCGGCGAATAGCCTCGATGAGCTTATCCCGCTGGCGGGTGAACTCGGTGGCGTTGCTGGCTCCCCGACAGGAGGAGTTATTGGGGAAGCAGGCGTTGCCGAAGGTGTTGAAGTAGTTGAACAGGTTAAAGCTAGCTACCCTCAGGGAGCCCCCTACTGAGGGTGGGTTTTGCGGGCGAGGGTTGGTGGCTGTAAACCTGGGCAAGTTGTTGGGATCATTGGGGTGGATACGGTAGTCGATGGTCGCATCCACATCGCCACTGACATTCCGGCCTCGCAACTGGGTCATGATCCCGGTGATGTTGCTGACGCGATCGCCGCCGCGCACAGTGTTAGCCGCGCTCAGGCCACCCGGAGTGGGGTAGATAACCGGATCTGGGTTTTGGGTGAGCAGCCGGTCATCAATGCGAATCCGCTTTCGGTCGTTTTCCGCTTGAATGGCAGCTGCCTGGCTGGGAGCCGCAATTTGCGTAGGAGTGAACAACCGCTCTGTGGCCACACTCAGCTCCCCGTGGCGTCCCAGCAAGAAGGAGTCGGTTACAAACAGGGGCTGATTTCCAAATGTGACCAGCATTCCTTCCAGAGCTTCCCTTTGCTCCGCAGTCAGCGGTAGAGAGATCTGCACTGGGGCCGGCAACGGATTGTCAGAGCTACAGACAGTAAAGCTGGTGACGTTGGAGAGCTGGGTTTGCTGGCGGAACTCAGCAACCGTTCCGGTCACCTGAACCCTATCCCCAAGCCTGACGTTATTAGCTGTGCCACTGAAAACGAAGATGCCATCTGATGTGGCGGGATTCCCGTCACCATCATCTTGTAGGTAGTAGCCCTGGAGATAGGTTTGGCCAGCCACCCCCTCATTTTCAAAGTCTCCTACTACGATTCCAGAAACCGTGACTGTTTGGTTCACCAGGGGGGAAGTGAAGCCAGTGCCCTGGACAGTGCCAACTGGGATCAGGTTGGCGTTGGGATCACAGCCTCCCGGCGTGGGCGTCGGTGTTGGCGTGGCTGTGGGTGTTGAAGTCGGGGTCGGTGCTGGCACAGGTGTAAGTATTGGCAAAAGAGTTCTTCTGGAGCCGAACCCTTGCAGAGAAACCAAAAGCACCAAACCAAAAACTAGCACCGCAATTGATTGGGCAACACGACGCGAAGTAACCCTAGACCACATCTGCTTCACTCCTCCCGAAACTTCAAAGGATCCCGTATTTTTACCGTCTATATGGACTATATGGATACCATCTTCAGGAAGGAATCTGAGTAAAGGGGCAGCTAAGGTACGCTTAAGAAGACAAGAAGTTACCCCCGCCTGAGTCAAAACTCAGGGGAGAACATGGGCAGGCTTTTTCCCCTAATCCCCCAATTCGGGATCCGGTCGTACCCGCACCCCCATCTGGCGCAGCAGGCGTAAAGAGTTTTCCGGCCCATCGATCATCTGCTGCTCGTTGATCCAGTAGGTGGCAATGCCCAGGTCTTCTAGAAATCGCACATAGGGATCTGGCGGTGGCCCATCGAAAACGGCGGCCTTCTGGACGGAAAAGCCCTGCTCGATCCAAGGGCCGAGGGCAAAGCGCTCATAGTAGAGCAACTGTCCCACCACTTCCTGCAAAGCCTCTGCCGCATCCTTGTGGTGCAGGAGCTTTACTTCGGCCAAAAGCAGATGCCCGTCCGCCACGGCCAAAAAGTCAAAGGTATGCTGATCCTCCCGGACTTCCAATCCTGCCAGGCGGAACCAGCGGCGAAACTGGTGCAAAAGCTCGTTGTGGCGCTCGCTGCGCTCCAACTGACGTCGACGGCGGCGTTCTGCCATCAGCGGGTCTGTCCCGGCGCTGTGAGGGATCCCACTGCTGCGGAACTGGGGCGGCTCATCGGGATCCAAAACCACCTTGCCCCCAGCAGGTTGATGCAGGAGGGGCGGCATCTGGGGCAAGAGTTCTGTGGATCCCCACTCCACCTCTGGCTGCTGAGCCCAGGTAAGCAGGTGTCGATTCAAGGGGTGCTCAGGGTGGGTGTCGAACAACAGGTGCAGTTGAGACTGGCTAAACTGAAAATCCAGACGAAATTGCTCGATGGAGAGGCTGCTCCGCCCCTTTTGCAAAGTTTCTTGGCCAAAGTAAAGCATCACCAAGAGCGGGTAAATCGGCAGCGGACGATGGGAGGGAATAAGCATCGCCCACATGTCATCCGTCCAGTGGGGGAGCAGGATCTCGGCCTGTTTGCCTTTGCCCACCACCTGCAACATTTTGGGGTGTCCCGGCTGCCAGCCACAGGGGTGATCGTCAAAGCCGCAAGTCTGTCGCCCTTGATCCACGCTCAAGGGGTAGCGCCCATCATAAAGGCGGAAAGGACAGAGATCCCGGTCTTCGGCCAAAAAGCGCTCGTCTTGCCACAAGTGGGCCGCCAAAGCATGACAGCCGATCCCTTCCTGGCTGTTGCAGGCTTTGAGCCAGCGCCGTTCCGCCAGTTTCCCGCCCACTTTGCTCGGGGCCAGGGGCCGGATCAAACCGTTTTCCCCCTGGTTGAACAGAGGCCACACCAAAGGCTCGCCGGTTTCGGGCAAGGTCGGCAAAAGAGGATGGGTTTTGCTGTAAAACGGGTCGCAAATGCGCTGGGCCACTTGCTGCAAGGGTAATCCGCGGGGGGATCCCACCCAAGGCAGCAGGGATCCCGATCCGGCCTGAGCGCGGTGATATTGGATGGCCAGGGCCACCTCCAGCCCTATGGGACGCAGTTCCGGCGTGAGCTGCCGGTAGCGCTGCAGCAGCCGGGAAGCCTGCACAAACAGGTCGTAGCGCCGAACGGGAACTGCGTCAGCCATAGTGTTGCAGGAAAAGCTCCCCACTGCCTTGGGCAAGAGCTGGCACAGACAAGCACCATGGCCTCAAGAAATGAGACCTTGGCAACCGCCTCTACAGACCCAGACCTTGCCGAGGATATCGGGCCGACACCCCCTCCTCTTGGCACCAGGTCAGTTGTCAGTGTAGTAGAGAAACTCTAGGGCGAGAAGATGCTGCCCCTCGCTTGCAGGTTGTGGGAAGAATGCGCAGTAGGCCCTGATACTAGGGCCACCCAGGAAAGGGAAAGGGGCGCTCTGTCTCTGCATCACGGTCGTACTCCGTAGGTCGGCCTGTGTCCCGCTGAAGCACCAAGCTGCCCACATAGTCGGCCTCTCGATAGACGCGGGCAATTTGATGGTGGATTTGGGCCATGTCTTCAGCAGAGACCACGCCATTGTCGGTGGCTTTGTAGAACTGGACCGTGACCCGAATGGGAAAGCGAGGATCCCGCTCGATGTCCAGGTTGTTGATCTCGGTGAAGGGGCCCTCTACCTCTCCATGTCCAATGACAGCGGCTTCTACATTGCTGAGGCCGGCCAGGTCGGCTGCGAGTCCGAAAAACTTGACAGAGATATCCTCAACTTCCCTTCGCGGCGGCTGCCGCTGCTGGAGAGCATGCCTCTAACCCCCAAAACCCT
>NZ_JANSHS010000051.1:0-2551 GCF_047461695.1 Synechococcus sp. R6-7 | reverse complement strand
GCGGGGCTCCTGCGATTTCTAGCTGAATCTATTTGAGAGAGATAGTCTCCTCTGCCATGCGCTGCCCCAGACGACCACCCCCAACCCCTCTTCCACCCTGGGAGAGGAAATGCCTGCTCTAGGGGATCCGGGTCCGCAACAGTTCAAGTGGGCTAATGGGGGATCCCCCTCGAGAGGGGAGAGACTCAGCTCAGCAATATCCGTGCCTAGTCAAAGCAGAGGGCTATTGTTAAGGAATCTAAAGTAAAGTTGAGCTTTTGATATCACTGTTGCCGTCTTGTTACCGAAAGCGCTATCGTCTAAGCATCAAAGCTTTTTTCAAAGCTGCTTTATGGGCCCTGGAGGAGCGACCCCTCTGGGGCTTCTTCCATCCGGCTGCAGCTGAGAGGGCAAGGGATGGCTTTATGGGGTAGGGATCACTCCTCGGCGGACGGCAGGCCCCAGGGCGTGGCTGCCAATGTCGGAACGATAGTAGGCTTTGGGAAACTGCACTTGCTCCACGGCTGCGTAGGCTTGGCGCAGGGCCTCGGGTAGGGTTGCCCCTTGGCCGGTAAGACAGAGAACGCGCCCGCCATCGCTCAGGAGCTGCTTGCCCGCCTGGCGGGTACCCGCGTGAAACACCAACGCCCCTGTAGCAGCGGCTGCATCCAAGCCGGAGACGGGGATCCCTCGCTCGTAAGCATCGGGATAGCCTGGGGCTGCCATCACCACGCAGGCGGCATAGCCGGGTTTCCATTTGAGCTGGATTTGGGCCAGCCGTCCTTCTATACAGGCCAGCAGCACCTCGTCCAAAGGGTTTTCCAGCAAGGGCAGGAGGACTTGAGCCTCTGGATCCCCAAAGCGGCAGTTGTACTCCAACACGTAGGGATCCCCACTGGGCGTGATCATCAAACCGGCATAGATCACCCCCTGGTAGCGGATGCCCCGCCGTTGCAAAGCCTCCAGGGTGGGATCCAGGATCTGGGCTTGGATGCGGGCCAACCCTTCTGGAGTGACCAGGTGATCGGCAGGGGCATGAGCTCCCATACCGCCGGTGTTGGGGCCGGTATCGCCCTCGCCAAGGCGCTTGTAGTCCTGGGCAGGTGGCAGCGGCACACAGATCTGGCCATCGGTTAGAGCCAAAACCGACACCTCCTGGCCGGGGATAAACTCCTCGATCAGCACCTGATCGCCCGGCTTGGCCAGGGCTGCTTCCAGGGCTTGCACGGCTTCTTCCCGGTTTTGGGCAACGGTTACCCCCTTGCCGGCAGCCAGTCCATCTTTTTTGATGACCACTGGGAAACTCTGGGAGTCGAGATAGGCCACAGCGGCAGATAGCTCAGCAAAGCCGGTAGCGCGAGCAGTCGGGATCCCCGCCTCTTGCATCAATTGCTTAGCCCAGAGTTTGCTTCCTTCCAGTTGGGCAGCGGCGCGGCTAGGCCCGAAAATGGGCAACCCTGCTGCCTGGAAGGCGTCCACGATCCCCTGCACCAAGGGCAGCTCTGGCCCTACCACCGTCAGGCGGATCCCTTGTACGGTAGCAAACCGCACCAGGCCTTCAATGTCGGTAGCCGCCAAAGCCACGGATTGACAGCGGGGCAGCTGCTGCATGCCGCCGTTGCCGGGGGCACAGTAGATCCGAGTAACCTGGGGAGACTGCAACAGCTTCCAGGCCAGAGCGTGTTCTCGCCCCCCAGATCCGATGACCAGAGCCTGCATGGTGTGCTATTCCGCTGTTTCTAAACCCAGCTTGCCTGTTTTCCGAACATCCCCCATTAGACCATGTTCTTGTACCATTTCTGGGGTGTTGGCGCACTCCGGTCAGTGGACGGCGAGAGAACGGCCCCGCCAAGTCCAGTTGCGGCCGGTGGTGGTGCGGATGGCCGAAGCCAAGATGATGGCCGCTGTCGCCCAACCCCCCACTGCCGTTAGCCACCAGTAGCAGAGGGGCAGATGCGCCCAATGCCGGAGCAGAAGCCGGATGGCCAATTGGGCCAGGATCCCTGCCAAGCTGGCCAACAGCACCTCCAGGGATCCCGTAGCCCCAGCCAGGATCACCCCCAACCAGGGCAAGCTGCAGATCCCCAAGACCGTACCCATTGCCAACACCGCCAAGGCCCAGTTGCGCTCCAGGCCCAGGAACCAGTTTTTGGTCCACCCTTCCCAAAGGGCAGCCCCGTTGGCATACATGCGGCTGCGCACCCGCGGCCCTCCCAGGCAAATTTGCAGGCCCAACCCCTGGGCTTTGATCCGTTGCCCCAGGGCCACATCCTCGATCACCACATCGGCCACTCCGGCATGCCCGCCAACTTGCTCGTAGGCAGAGCGCCGAAACAGCAGGAAGGGACCAAAGGCAAAGGCTTTGGGGTTGTCGGGATCGTTCACGGCGGCAAAGTTGTAACCCACCGCCAGGATGGTCATCATGATGGGTTGCACCAGCCACTCCGCCAGGCAACCGCACACCAATTGCGGCCCTACACTCACCAAGCCGCTGCCGCTTGCCAGCAAATGTCCTAAGGCCGCTTCAATGGCACCGGATCCCAGCCGCACGTCGCAATCCAGAAACAGCAAG
>NZ_JANSHS010000050.1:0-1373 GCF_047461695.1 Synechococcus sp. R6-7 | reverse complement strand
ACTGCCGGATCCCCTTAAGCCCCACCGGCCCAGATCCCCGTCCATTTAAGCTATTCATTGAGCCAGTCCCAAGAGCTGCCTCACGAGAGAATTCAAGATGGGAGCGGATCCCTCGACGATCAAGCGATCAAGACTGCCTAGTGCTCCACACCGCCAACGCGACCAACCATTGCGATCTTCACATCCCATGGAGAGAACCCTAGACCAGATTAACCAACGCATTGCCAAAGGCCAGGTGCGGGTGTGGACGGCCCTGGAAGCCAAAGCCAAGCTGGCCACCTTGGGGATCCAGGAAGCCTTTGAGCAGGTGGATGTGATCACCACCGGCACCTTTGAGCCAATGGAGTCTTCAGGAGCCATTGTGAACCTGGGCCATACGGATCCGCCCATCAAGATTCGCCAAGCTTGGCTGAACGGGGTACCGGCCTATGCCGGATTTGGCGCGGTGGATCTTTACCTGGGGGCAGCCCAACCCAGCGAGCAAGCGGATCAAGCCTATGGGGGCGGCCATGTCATTGCCGACCTGGTGGCGGGCAAGCGCGTCCATTTGCGGGCCATCGGCCAAGTGACCGATTGTTACCCCCGCGCCGACTACGAGACCACCCTGACTCGGGATCAGCTCAACCAGTTTTACCTGTTCAACCCCCGCAATGCCTACCAAAACTTCATCGTCGGGGTGAACGGCGGGGATCGGCCTTTGTACACCTACTTGGGTCTGTTGGAACCGCACCTGGGCAATGCCGTCTATTCCAACCCGGGAGAGCTGTCCCCCTTGTTGAACGATCCCCTGTTGCGCCGGGTGGGGATCGGCAGCCGCATCTTTTTGGGAGGCGGCATCGGCTACGTCGCCTGGGAGGGCACCCAACACTTTCCGCTGCAAAAGCGATTGCCCAACCAAACTCCCATCGGCCCGGCGGCCACTCTAGCCCTGATTGGGGATGCCAAGCAAATGCAGGCGGAATGGGTGAGGGGCTGCTACTTCCGCAACTACGGCCCCAGCTTGATGTTGGGGGTCGGGATCCCCATCCCCATCCTTGCTCCTGCGGATTTGGAGGCCATTGCCATTCGGGATGAGGAGTTGGTTGCCCCCGTGATTGACTTTTCCATTCCCCGCCGGGTGCGGCCCACCTTTGGCTTAGTGAGCTATGCCCAACTCAAATCTGGCCAGATCACCCTCAATGGCCGCAAGGTTCGCACCGCTCCCCTGGCCAGCCTGCGCCGCTCCATACAAATTGCCGAAATCCTCAAGCAGTGGATAGAAAGCGGCCAATTTACCCTCACCCAACCTGTCGCCCCCCTGCCCCTGGATCGGGAGTTTCTCCCCCAAAACCCTCTCAGGTGACGTCCTGATACATTTACGCTGAACACTGCTG
>NZ_JANSHS010000049.1:0-12043 GCF_047461695.1 Synechococcus sp. R6-7 | reverse complement strand
GGGGATCCCGTTTACATTCGCTTTGTCGGCTACCGCCGCGGTGACCACATCCTCTGCCCAGCCAAAGTCAGCCGTTCCCTGCCTGGAGGATTGAGCTGATGGCACCTGCCCCCAAAGCGACCCTAGCCATTGATTTTGGCACCAGCAACACGGTGGTGGCAGTTTGGGATCCCGCCCAAGCAGTGCCCCGTCTCCTCACTCTTCCCGGCCTCTCTCGCCCAGACCACTCGGCTATTCCCAGCTTGGTCTACGTGAAGGGAAAAGGCCAGCTCCTGGTGGGGGAAACCGTGCGCGCCGGTCGGTGGGGGGCAGTGGATCCGCAACGGCTGTTTCAGGGGTTTAAGCGGGACTTGGTGGCGGAGTTTGTCCCTCCGCCGCGAGTTCTAGATGGAGAGCGCTACGACGCCGAGAGGGTGGCCCAAGCTTTTTTGCAGACGGTGATGGAAGCTGTCCCGAAAGAACACCTGCAGCCGCAACAGCTGGTGTTCACCGCCCCTGTCGGCTCTTTTGAGCGCTACCTCAATTGGCTGCGGGGAGTGGCCAGTGCCTGTGGCTGGGATCCCGTTCAAATTGTCGATGAAGCCACGGCAGCAGCCCTAGGCTATGCGGTTGGCCAGCCGGGATCCCTAGTGCTGGTGGTGGATTTCGGCGGCGGTACCTTGGATCTCAGCTTGGTGCGCACCCTCGCTCCCCAAGCGGGTAGCCCTGTCCTCAAAGCGGAGGTGATCGCCAAGGCCGATGCCTATGTGGGCGGGGTGGACATCGACATTTGGATTGCCGACTACCTACTGCAGCAACTGGGGCTGAGCCGGCAGCGAATTGGGGCCCTGGGCTGGCTCAACCTCCTAGAGCAGGCAGAACAGCTCAAGATCGCCCTTTCCACTCAGATGGAAGCGGTGGGCAGTTGGTTTGACGACGAAGCCCTCACTGCCCATGAGTTGAAGTTAAGCCGGCAGGAGCTGGAGGAGATCCTGGAAACCCACCAGCTTTTGGATCAAATCCGCCAATGCTTGGACGACGTTCTTCTCACCGCCCAGGCGAGGGGATTGGGCAAGAACCAAATTGAGCAGGTGCTCTTGGTAGGAGGCAGCTCCCAACTGCCAGCAGTTCAAGAGCTGCTGCGCTCCTACTTCGGCAAAAAGAAAGTGCGCTGCGAACGCCCCTTCGATGCTGTGGCCCTGGGCGCCCTGCAGGTGGGCCGCCAGGTGAAGCTGGAGGATCGCCTGCACCACAGCTACGCCATCCGCCTCTGGGATCCCTTGCAAAAAGGTTACATCTACTACCCCCTCTTCGAGCAGGGCAGCCCTTACCCTTGTCGGCGGACGGAGCCTCTGATTTTGCAGGTGGCCAATGACGGACAAACGGAGATTCGCCTGGAGGTGGGCGAAGTGGCCCAGGTGGCCCAATCGGAGGTGGTTTACGACGAGCTGGGGCGGATGAGCAGCCGGCAGCTCACCCGGCAAACCGATTTCCGGTTCCTGGCCCCTCTCGGATCCCCAACCGTTCGCGCTACTTCGACGGAGTCATCACCAATTTGTCTGGCCCGTTTGCAGCCCCCTGGCCGCGTAGGGGAGGATCGCCTTCGCGTCGAATTTGCCATTGATAGCTCGCGGCGCTTGTTGGTCACCATCACCGACCTGCAAACTCAGGCGCTCTTGGCAGAGGCCCAGCCTGTAGCCACCTTGAGTTAAGAGACGAAAGTAGAGAGAAGAGAGCGTCTTCACTGCAACGGAAGACAAAGAAAGCAATGTAAAGGGCACGACATGGCCACGATTCCCAACTCTCATCTCCCCTTGTGAGAGAGGGGTCGGGGGCTTGAGGAGAGTAGAGAGCGGTTGCGCCGACGGCGTGGGGTCTCAGGGGAAGGATCTCAATCATTGATATTGTTGATATTGATTATTGATTGAGAATGGCTGCATATCCAGTGATCTCTGTAGCGACTTGATGAATAATCTGAGCGATCGGATATGAATCTGATTTGCGTTTAACTACACTTCTTCTCTTGAGCTACCTTGAGCTACCTTGGGAACAAATCTTGCTCTTGTCACCACCGCCCCATTTTGCCCGTCCTCCCCTCGACTTTATTCCGCCCGCCTATAGCGCCTGGGTGCTACGGCTCGTCCACGGGATCCTGCCCCTGCTCTTGCGGGTGAGGGTGCGGCGCTGGCTTCCTTCCGGCATTGCCAAAATCGAGGCCACAGGGGCGGAGATCTTGGCGCGGCTCTACCACCAGTTCCAGGAGGGTCAAATTCGCCTAGTCCTGGCTTTCCGACATGTGGAGGTGGATGACCCGCTGGTGGGCCTGTACGTTCTATCTCGCCTGGTGCCCGAAGCCGCCCGTCGACAAGGGATCCGCCTTCGAGAACCCCTTCACGCCCATTTTCTCTACGACCGGGGCATGCCCCTCTGGGGAGGGGAATGGCTGGGGTGGCTGTTGTCTCGCCTGGGCGGGATCCCTATACGCCGCGGTCGGAGGGTGGATCGGGTGGCGCTAAAGGCGGCCCGGCAACTGCTCCTGGATGGGCAATTTCCCTTTGCAATCGCCCCAGAAGGAGCCACCAACGGCCACAGCGAACGGATCAATCCCCTGGAACCGGGAATGGCTCAGCTGTGCTTTTGGTGCGCCGAGGACCTGGCCAAAGCTGGTCGCTCAGAGACCGTCATTTTGCTGCCCATTGGCATTCGGTACTACTACACGGATCCCTCCTGGACGAAGCTGGAGCGCCTGCTGGCGCGCCTTGAGCACCTGAGTGGGTTGACGCCTCCGAAGCCAGAGCCAAGATCCTCCAGGAGCCCCAACCTTCGCTACACCCAGCGGATCTGCCGCCTAGCCCAGCATCTCCTGGGACAACTGGAAGCTTTCTACGACCTACCTCCCTTCATCTCTGGGAGAGATGAAGAAGAACCACGGATAGAGCAGAGGCTAGCCCCTGGCCACTTTAACGCTCGCCTGGAGCGGCTGCTCCACAGAGCCCTGGAAACCGCAGAGACCTACTTTGGCCTATCTCCCCAGGGGGATTGGAACAGCCGCTGCCGCCGCATTGAAGAAGTCGCCTGGATCCAGATTTACCGAGAAGAATTGCGGCATCCTGGATCCCTGTCTCCCCTGCAGCGGGGGTTGCTCGACTGGAAAGCCCACCAGGCAACGCTCTACCTGCAGCACATGCGCTTGGTGGAAAGCTGTGTAGCCGTCCAGGAAGAGTATTTGCTGAGCAAACCCTCTTTTGAGCGGCTGGCAGAAACTGCCCTCATTCTATTTGATGTGCTGGCCCGCCTTCGAGGGGAATCCTACCCAGCCCGCCCTCGCCTAGGCTGGCGGGGGGTTCACGTGACCGTCGGGGATCCCATCTCCGTTAGCGAGCGGTTAGAGCGGTATTGCCGAGGCCGCCAGGAAGCCAAACAGGCGGTGACCGAGCTAACTCAGGATGTTTTTTCTTTCCAATTTCTAGGGATCCCCCAAAGGGGGAACCAGCTTAGGTGAGAAGCCTGGCACTACTGCCGAGAGACTGCTGAAAGATAAACCACCTTCCCATCATAGAACAGAGCTGAGCCTTGGTCGCCCCGCTGGGACTCTGCTCGGTACTCCCAGCAGCAATAGGAACTCACTGTGGTTTTCCACAACCAGGTGAGGTACTGCTCCGGCCTCGCTCACCTCGGTGATGGTTGCTTCCTGGGTTTGCAGATCTGGAAGGCGATAGGCAACTTCCTGCTCCCCCTAAGAAAAGAGAGGGAAAACCTGGAAACTGCCCTCTTGAATGGGATCCCCAATACGCAGGGTTGGAAAGTTAAGGCTGGCCATCGACTCCTCCTTCTCGTTGAAGTTGCAAGGGTGTTGCGGAAGCTGCCCTTCCCCTTGTTGGCTTGGGATCAGCTCGCCGGATCCTGCTCCAATCTAAAGTCCTTTGGAAATGCTCCCTTCCTAAAAAAAAGAGGTGAGGGGACAGCCTTCGCCTTTCGGGACTCTGGTAGCGCGGATGGAAATCATCCTGACCAAAAGAGAGGGATCCCTAAAAAAGGGATCCCTGCCTCAATATCTGGGGTTGATCTCTAGCCTGAAATAATTGAAATTAATCAGCACTAGTGAGTATCAAAGCACTCCGGGACTAGTCCCGCTCAATGTACAAAAAAAGCACTGCCATGCCCACTGCAGGAAGCAGCCAACCAACAATGGGGATAAAAATCCAAGGAAGATAAGCAGCAGCGTAAGAACCGGTCATGATTTTGCTCCTCTCAAGTGACTTGACAAACTTGACAACTAATTCACCAGCCCTCGAAAGATGGCGTCGATCCCGGCAAAGTTCTCCAGCAGGAAGTAGGCAGCAAACACTCCACCCATACCTCCCAAGAAAAATCCTGCCGTCAGATCCCCCCAACCACGAGCTGTAGCCAGAGGAGCGGCCCCCGGCGTCTCCGGCTTGTTTCCGAAGGTAACGCTGCCATAGGCCGACATACAGGCGGTTCCCAGCAGCACAATCGCCATCGCCGTGACCAGCCCGCCCAAGTTAGCTGCCTCAGGATAATCCCGCAGCGGCCCCAGCACAATTTCCGGCCCCACCAAGAAATATCCATGGGCCAGCCCAATTTCCAGCCCCCGCAATAGCGGCGACAGGCCAGGACGGTTGATGGGAAGATTGTTGATAAACAGACGGGTGACAGGAGAATCGCTGATGGGCGTCGAAAGATGCCCCTCGCAGGGATCGTCGTTAAAGGTGCGAATGTAATCCATGTCCGAATGTCCTGCCTGGAATTTTGCGATTCATTCTACGGGGCCTAAGTTACCCTCTCGGCAACCACCACCCGGATCGTTAAAAAAGTTCATGCTCGCTTAACACAGAGATAGCTCTTCTAAATAAGTTTGAGACATTCCCTCGCAGAACCTGTCCTCAGCAATTCGCGCTCTTGCCCATGATCCCTGACCTGCTAACGCGAACTTCACCCTCTCCAGGGGGAGAAGAGAGAAGTCCAGATTCACCGCCTGGTTGTAACCAGTGGTGAGGAATAGCGGCAGCTTTTTCGGACTGTGTATTGAGTATTAAGTTGAGTATTAAGGTCTGCAATGAAGTGGGATCCCTGCTGGGCAAGGGATCGATATTGCGCTGTGGTAGGTAGCCCCGAAAAAAGTGGTAGATACACTGGCCATGGGTCAACAAAGCCTAACTGAATTCGGCTAGGTCGTAAAAACCATGGGACCCTTTACCCCTACCTATTGGGGGCTACTACCAGACCGAAAACCTCAAACCTACAGACTAGAGCCTAGGCCCACATAGGAGCCATAGAAAAAGAGCCCAACTACCGTGATCACACCCAAACCGGCAACCACAGCCACTATCCACAAAGGGATCCTTGCTTGACTGGTCATAGCAACTGGTCTCCAAAAAAGACAGAACTAGCAGCAATTACATTCTCAGTAAACTTAGCAAAGGGGAGCAAGGGCTAGCCAAAAGCCAGCATTGTCCCCTGCGCTCTTTCCCAACTCCAAGAGCAGAGTGTGATCCTGGCCTCAGTTGAGAAAATAGCTGGAGAACAACAGCCCAACCACAAACACCAGCAGCAAACCCAAGTAAAGGGAAGTGCGGTTTAGCTCGACAGGTTGGGAGTTGGGATTCCTTTCGGGTTGATCAGCCATTGGGTTCACCGTTGAATAAACTGCATTGCAGCAATGGCTCCCAAGAAGAAAACAGTTGGGATCGCCAAGGTATGTACCGCCAGCCAACGGACGGTAAAAACAGGGTAAAAAACGGGTTCATCAGATTTACTGGCCATAGATATCACCCTACGCAAAAAGCTCAATCAACTTACAAATTGCAACAACGAATAGTCCACTTACCCACCGGCACTCCTAGCGAGTCAGCCTCTCCAGCTCCTCCAGAGCATTGAAGCGATCGCTGACGATCGGCAACTCCTGGCGTTCTGCCGTGAAATACTCATTGGGGCGCGGGGTGCCAAAAATATCATAGGCCAGGCCAGTGCTCACAAAAAGCCAGCCTGCCAAAAACAAAGCGGGAATGGTCAGGGCGTGAATAACCCAGTAGCGGACACTGGTAATGATATCGACAAAAGGTCGCTCTCCGGTGCTGCCAGCCATGAAACTCCTCCCTAGGGTAGGGGCAAAAGTGCTTTCTGAACTTTCTGAGTCTATAACACAATGATAAGGATTTGGATGCACAACTACAAGTTACGAGACCCTTGCTTAGGCCCTTTGCTGTCAAGCCGGATCCCGTCTTGCATAGGTAAAATCTCCTAAGGGATCCCTGCGGCGAACCTCCTCACCCGAGTTTTCAGAATCTCACTGCCAAAGGGCGCAATCCCAAGGGGCATCGAGGGCTTGAGGATGGGGCGGAAGTTTGAGATAAGCTGGCCCTGAGGGGATGTTGTTGGAACAGGAGTGACAGCTATGCGGTGCTCGTGGCCCCTAGCTCTGAGCTTGTGTTGGACGCTGGGCTGGTCGGGTGTCAGCTTGCCGGCTTGGTCCCAAGGGGTGGAGCAGCAAGCCTCGCTGGCCTGGACCGACCCCTACGTGGCGGCTCTGGAACGTCAGACAGATGTGGTGATCACCCAAGAACCCCTGTCAGCCACCCTGACCCGTCTGGAATTGGCCCAGTGGCTGACGGAGTTTTTCGGCTACATTCCCAATCCCAACCAGGTGCAGGAGATTCGCGACCTGGAGCCCAACACCCCCGACTATTGGACTGCCCAAGCCGTGCTGCAGGCGGGGGCCATGCGCCTATACGAGGGCAACGAGTTTCGCCCGCAAGGGGATATCACCCACCTGGAAGCCCTGGCCATTTTGGTGCGGGCTCTGCAATTGCCTGCTCCCACCCAGGCCGACATTGAGCGCTGGATGGCTCTGTACACCGATGCGGCTGATGTGCCGGAGGTAGGGCGGGCTTTTGTGGCCATGGCAGGCGAAGCGGGGCTGCTGGTGAATGTGCCGGATCCAGCTCGTCTTCAGCCCAATCGCGTGCTGAGGCGAGCAGAAGGGGCGGTGTTGTTGCATCAGGCCCTGGTGTATCGCGGTCAGCTTCCGCCCTTGCCACCCCCTGTGGCCCAGTTGCGTCCCTCCCCAGCCCGGGTGGCCGAGACTGTCCAACCCGAAATCTTCCAAACGCGGATCACTCCCGAGGGAGGAAGTGTTCCTGCAGGGGGAACCTTGACCATTGAAGCGCAGGCCACTCCCAACGGCAGGGCTACGGTTGATATCGGCGGCGTGGTTCAGGGTCTGCCGATGCAGGAGGTGCAGCCCGGCTACTACCGCGCAGTTTATAGCCTTGGTCCTCAGGATGCCGTCTTTGGCCCCGACATCAGTATTCAGTTGACCCTCAATGGCGTCAGTACCCGCGTTCAACGGCGGCTACCTCAACTGGCCTTGGGCAATGTTGCTCCTCCGCCAGTGGAATCAGTATTTCCGCCCCCAGCTCCTCTGCCGCAGCCAGCCCCTTTGACTGCAGCCGGCAATCGCTATCCGCGCATTGAGGCCATTCGCTTGGATCCCCAGCGCGACTTGGTGGAAGGGGACATTCTCACCATTGCCATTTGGGGGGAATCTGGAGGGATCGCCCAGTTTGATCTGGGGAATCTGGCCCTGAACCAGCCGATGCGGGAGGTACGACCCAACCACTACGAAGGCACCTACGTGGTAGCCCCCACCCACCAGGCCAACAATCCCACCTTGCGGATTGTGCTCACCAAGGACGGCCTCAGCCAAGAACATCGGGAGATTTTTCCTTTTTCCATCGATGGCTCCAGAGGAACCCGCTCCACCATTCAGCCGGTTTCCGCACCCGTCGCCACGGGACTGCCCCAGATTTTCAGTGTCACCACCAACAGCACCAATCTGCGCATGGGAGAAATTCTCAAAGTCACCATGCGAGGGGATCCGGGGGGGCGGGCTGCTTTTCGGATTGTTGGGGTAACGCCGGAAGTCGAAATGCGGGAGGTGGCGCCGGGCCTATACGAAACCCAGCAGCAGTTGCCCTTCAACATGCAGCCGGTCAACAACGGCATCATCGAGGTGATTTTGCAAAGAGGGGGCCAAAAGACCACCCAAACCAGCCCCTCGCCCATTACCATCGCCCCTTAGCTAGGATCCCCGAGAAGGCTAAACTGCTGCCTCAAAGGGATCGGCGCTGCGCTGGATCTGGGTAGAGAGCTTGGGGATTACCTGCAGGTTGAACTGTTGCTCGAAGACTTTTTTCTTCTCGTTTAAGCTCCACAACTCTAGGGCACAGTCGTCCTTGGGATGCCTGGGATCCAAAATCAACTCCATGCGGCGGGGGCCTTCTCCCAGGAGCTGAAAACGGCAGTGCAGGGCTTGAATGGCCTGCAGGCGGCGGCGATCCAAAGCACAGGCTATGCGCAGCAGGGGGCTCAGTTCCAGCACCACTTGGCGATCCCGCTCGTCGCTGAGGCGCTGGAAGTTCTCGTGCTTCTTCTTGGGGGGCGACTTGCGGTGGTAGCGGGCCAAGTTGGCGATCACCTCCACCTCTTCTTCGTTGAAGCCCAAGAGTTCTCCATGGCGGATCAGGTAGTAGGAGTGCTTGTGGTGGGCGGCATGGCTGATGAAGTGGCCGCAGTTGTGCAGCATGGCCGCCGCCCAGAGAAGAGCCCGCTCCCGGGATCCCCAGCCATGCAGGATGCCGCGGGTTTGATCGAAAAGGCTGAGGGCAAACTCGGCCACCCGCTCGGCATAGGGGATCTCCACCTGGTATTTTTCCGCCAACTTGAGGACGCTGCGCCGCCGCACCGAGCTGTGGTAGCGCAGCCGATCCTCAATCAAGCCTTGGCCGATCATCCAATCCACGATCAGCCCTTCCCGCAAAGCCCGTTCGCAAAATTGAACCCGCTCTACCCCCAGCAGGCTCATCACTTCCTCTAGGATCAGGGCGCCGGCCAGGATGATCTCCCCCCGTCTTTCCCCTAGGCCGGGCAGCTTTTGCCGTTCGGCCACCGTGAGGGAGCGCAGCTCTTTGATGTAGCCGCGCAGGGCTTCCAGGCTGAACTCATACCCCTGCAGGCGATGGGGGAGAGCGCCCAACCGACGGCGGGCATCCAACTGGGCCAGGCACTCGACGGTGCCAGAGGTGCCCACCAAAGGCAGGGATCCCTGTTGTTGTGAAGATGCGACGATCCGCTTCATCTGCTCGATGGGGGATTCCAGCATGCCGCGGATGTGCTGGCGCAGGGCTTGCAGTTCGCCAGAAGTGGGCGGATCGTGGTGCAAAAAAGCCTGGGTCAGACGCACTGCCCCTACCTTGACGCTGCGCAGAAACTCCGGCTCTTGGCCATTGCCCAAAATCAGCTCGGTGGAGCCGCCACCAATATCCACCACCGCGTGCATCCGGTTGTGGAACTCCATCGCCGAGAGCACTCCCAGATAAATGCGGCGGGCCTCTTCCTGCCCCGAGATTAACTCCACCCGCAGGCCCAGCTCCCGTTCAATCCGCTTCAAAAACTCCAGCCCATTGGGGGCCTCGCGCACAGCACTGGTAGCCACGGCAACAATATCCTGCACCTGAAAGCTCTCAGCAATGCGGCAAAACCGCTCCAGGGCCACTCGGGCCCGCTCCATGGCTGCAGGCGTGAGGGCGCCCGTCTGGCTGCAAAACTCCCCCAGCCGCACGGTGGCTTTTTCGCGGGAGATGATGGTGAAGCTGGGGATACGGGGATTGATGCGCACCACCACCATGTGGAGAGAGTTGCTGCCCACATCGATGGCGGCCAGAACGGGGGCAGCCCAAGATTCAGGACGAGAAGCCGGGCCGGTTTCGGAAACTGGGGGAGCAGAGGCGACAGGGCATTCCGTGAAGTTGGTGGGCGAAGAGATCATGGCTCGGGTGTGGGGGTCAACCCCTTTAGGATACTGTGTACTTTCCCCCCTTGTTCCGGGCCGAGTCGTGAGGTGAGGTTCGCAGTTGACTCGGCAAACAGGGGAATTGATTAGCTGGGGATCCCTGCCGTTCTCGCCCCAGCCTAAGATAGGGACACGGATATCCATTTCTTCACTGTTCTTTCTTTGTTGTCGAAGCAGGTTCCGATGTCTCAGCCAGCCGAATCACCTCAGAAGGCCAACAGCACCCTCAAACTGCTGCGCACTCACGAGTCTCCCAAACTGGAGCGCATCCGCCACACCACTTCCCATGTCCTGGCTATGGCGGTGCAAAAGCTGTTTCCCAAGGCCCAGGTGACCATCGGCCCCACAACCGACTACGGCTTCTACTACGATTTTGACCATCCCGAGCCCTTCACGCCGGAAGATCTGGATCGCATCAAAAAAGAGATGCAGGCAATCATCAAAAAGGGCCTGCCGGTGATCCGCGAGGAGGTGAGCCGTGAAGAGGCCAGGCGCCGCATCGAAGCCCTCGGAGAACCCTACAAGCTGGAGATCTTAGACAGCATTCCCGAAGGGGAGGTCATCAGCATTTACCACTTGGGGAATGAATGGTGGGATCTCTGTGCCGGTCCCCACGTGGAAAACACCCAAGAGCTCAACCCCAAAGCTTTCGATCTGCTCAGCGTGGCCGGCGCCTATTGGCGGGGGGACGAGACCAAGCCGCAGCTCCAACGCATCTACGGTACCGCCTGGGAAACTCCAGAGGAGCTGAAGGAATACAAGCGGCGGCTGGAGGAGGCCAAACGGCGGGATCACCGCAAGCTGGGCAAAGAACTGGGCCTATTTTTGTTTTCGGATGAGGTGGGGCCGGGGCTGCCTCTCTGGACACCCAAGGGCACCATTCTGCGCTCGGTGCTGGAGGATTTTCTCAAGCAGGAGCAGCTCAAGCGGGGCTACCTGCCGGTGGTTACCCCTCATATTGCCCGTGTGGACTTGTTCAAGATCTCCGGCCACTGGCAAAAGTATCGGGAAGATATGTTCCCCATGATGGCGGAGAATGAGCAGGATCGCGCAGCCGAACAGGGCTTTGTCATGAAGCCGATGAACTGTCCTTTTCACATCCAAATCTACAAATCCGAGCTGCGATCCTACCGCGATTTGCCCCTACGATATGCCGAATTCGGCACCGTCTATCGCTATGAGCAATCGGGGGAATTGGGAGGTCTGACGCGAGTGCGTGGCTTCACGGTGGACGATGCCCATTTGTTTGTTCGCCCCGATCAATTGGAGGAGGAGTTTCTCAAGGTTGTCGATCTCATTTTGGTGGTCTTCGACAAGCTCAAGCTCAAGGATTTTCGCGCCCGCCTCAGCTTCCGCGATCCCAAGTCTGACAAATATCTGGGATCCCCTGAGGACTGGGACAGGGCCGAGAATGCCATCCGTCGCGCTGTAGAGAAGCTCTCGATGCCCCATTTTGAAGGGATCGGCGAAGCAGCCTTCTATGGGCCAAAGCTGGATTTTATTTTCCGCGACGCCCTGGATCGGGAGTGGCAACTGGGCACGGTGCAGGTGGATTACCAAAACCCACAGCGCTTTGATCTGCAATACGTAGCTGAGGACGGATCCCGGCAACGCCCGGTGATGATCCACCGCGCTCCCTTTGGCTCGCTGGAACGACTCATCGGCATTCTCATCGAAGAATACGCTGGGGATTTTCCCTTCTGGCTGGCCCCGGAACAGGTGCGCATTTTGCCCGTTTCCGATCAGTATCTGGGCTACGCCACCCAGGTGCGGGATCAACTGCGAGAGCAGGGGATCCGCGTCCACATCGATGCCGACAGCGATCGTTTGCCGAAGAAAATCCTCAATGCCGAGAAGGCCCGGATCCCCTTCATGCTGATCGTGGGGGAACAGGAACAGGCGGCAGGAACGGTGAGCGTGCGCCAGCGCCATGGACAGGAGCTGGGATCCCTGACGGTGGCAGACTTCCTGGATCAGGTGCAGGCGCTCAACTAGCCGGTTGCGGCAATGGAGGGCAGTGGAGTTTTCAGAACTTGAGGATCCCAGATGCCGGGGAGCTCAAGAAAGGGCCTGAATGTCCCTTTCTAAAGAAAAGCCAGCCGACGGCCGTGTTGACGGCCCGCCGCTATTCTGGCGGCAATGCCCAGAAGATCGTTGTGGGGCGGGAGCATGACTCTAGTCAATAATAAGCTC
>NZ_JANSHS010000048.1:0-8629 GCF_047461695.1 Synechococcus sp. R6-7 | reverse complement strand
TGCGGGGCTCCTGCGATTTCTAGCTGAAGCACCTTCGCCAGAGGCAGACCTGGCCCAGGATCGCAACTCAGCCGAGAGAGGATGGCAGAACCTAGAGAGGAAAGCCGCTGCCGCCTCTAGTTTGGCATGGACAGGGATCCCCTGCTCAAGGCTTTTCCTCAACAGCCCTGGAAGAGGTTTCCTTGACGAGCAATTGCGTGCGCATGGCCTGAATCGCCTCGTTTAACTCGGCAATCTTGGCCTCTAGAGTGCGGCGGGCTTGAGCAATGCGTTCTGCCTCATTTTCCCACTTCCTCCAGTCGCTGGACATGGCCGACTCACCCGAAGCACTGAGGCGCGGTCGTTCAGGGGCTACCGAGGTGCCGTTGAGACGATCCGGATCCCGGCGTTGGCCTTCGGCGGATCCCTTTCTGAGTCGAGGGGCAAGCACAAACCCAATGACCCCGCCGATGATCCCTCCCAACAGGGCGCCGGTCACTACACCCGCAATGAAGTCACCTTTCTGATCTGCCACGCTTTTGTCCAGCTCAATAACAATAAACTTGAGTCATCTTCTTCCGTTCTACCTTTCCTGTCCCACTCCTGCCAGCAAATCCGACCAGGGTTGAGGTGGCCGCCAGCGGCTAAGATGTTCCAGATGGGCTTGCACCTGATCCCTCAACTCGGCAAGCGTGTGTTGCAGATCGCCGGTCGAGGGTAGGGATCTCAGCGTTGCCTGCCAGAGGTAGGCCGGGGAAAGTTCAGGGCTGATCAACCGCCACAGGCGCCGCAGCTCCTCAAAGTGAAGGCGATCATCTTCTGTGAGGGAAAGCACCAACTGGCGGCGCAGATCGCGGGCCTCCTCCGACATCAGGTAGCGCAAACCCGTTTGGGCGGTGGGTAACCAATCCAATCCCCCATCGCTGCGGGCAATTTGAATCAGGTTCTCCAGGCGGTTCCAGCGGAACTTGCCGTCTTTGATCAACACTTGCAGCAGCCGTTGGCGAATACGCGGCGATTCATCCGTCAGCAGGCGCTTGGCCACATAGGGATAGGCCACACCGACGATGCGGAACTGGGGATAGAGGCTGAGGGCTACTCCCTCTTGGGTCACCAAAGAGCGGATCACCAGAGCAAAGTGGGAGGGCACCTGAAAGGGGTAGCGGTACATCAAGTCGGAGAACTGATCTGTGGCCGTTTTGAAGTTAAAGTTGACCACCTCTTGGGTCAGCACGTCTGCCAGCACCTTTTCCAAGGCGGGGATCAGCTCTTGGCGGCCGACATCCGACTGCAAAAAGCCCAGATGAATAAAGTCATCGATCAGGGCGTTGTAGTCGCGATCCACCAGGTGAACCAGAGCATCCACCAAGTACTCCTTCATTTCCTCGGTAAGCTGATCCATCATGCCGAAATCGATGTAGGCCAAGCGACCATCGGCCAGGGCGAACAGGTTGCCCGGATGGGGATCCGCGTGGAAAAAGCCGTATTCCAGCAATTGCTTGAGGGCAGCAACCACCCCGATACGCACCAATTGTTTCACCTCCAGGTTGGCTGCTCGAATGCGCTCCACATCCGTCAGCTTGATGCCGTCGATCCACTCCAGGGTCAGAACCCGGCGGCTGCTGTAGGCCCAAAAGATGCGCGGCACGTACACATCCGGATCGTCGCGGAAGTATTCGGCGAAGCGCTCGCAGTTTCGCCCTTCGTGCAGGTAGTCGATCTCTTCAAAAAGCTTGCGGCCAAACTCATCCACCACCGCCGTCAAAGTACTGCCCAGGTTCAAGGGCAGCCAGGGGCCCAGCCATGTCGAGGCCCAGCGAATCAGGTACAGATCCAGGCTCAACTGCTCTTGCAGATGGGGTCGCTGCACCTTCACCGCCACCCATTCGCCGCTGTGCAACTGCGCTTTGTAGACCTGCCCCAGGCTGGCGGCGGCCACCGGCTCTGGAGAGATCTGGGCAAAGATCTCAGCAATCGGACGGCCCAACTCGGATTCGATGCGGGCAAATGCTTGCTCGGAGGGAAATGGCGGTAGTTGATCTTGCAGTTGGGTGAGTTCCTCTAGGTAGTCTTTGCGCACCAGATCGGGGCGGGTGGAGAGGGCCTGCCCCACCTTGATGAACGTTGGCCCCAGGTCGGTGAGCAGCTGTCGCAACTGCACCGAGCGCCGTCCCACATTGCGATCAGTGTGGCCCCACAGCTGATCCCAGCGCAAACAGAGGACAAACCACAAGAAAGGCCAGAGAATGGCCAGCGCCCGACCGATCACTTGGGGCAGGCGCCAGCGGTAATAGCGGCAGATAAATTGCGGATCGTAAACTTCCAAAGTGGCAATGGGCGAAGTTCTACTAAACACACTCCAGCGATCTCACAGTCTTTTGTTTTAAAGCTCTTGGTATCCATCTTAACAGAAAAAGCCTCGCCGTTTCTGCGCAAGGGCCTGTCAGCCCCATCCTGCCCCCTTCTCGGCCAGGGCCGGCCTGTTTCCCCCTCAAATGATGGTGTTGTCCGGGATCACCGAGTCTTTGATGATGGTGACGATGCCGTTGCTGATCCAGATCCCTTCCTCTTCCCGCTGCGCTTCGGTGACGTGATCCTTGTTGAGGATGCGGACATTGCGCCCAATGCGGGCATTCTTATCCACGATGGCGTTGACAATGTGAGAGTTGGCCCCGATGCCCACCGGTGGGATCCCTTCCTCCAGCCTGGCCTGCCGCTCTTCTGCCGACTCGTAGTAATCGGCTCCCATCACCAGGGTGTTTTCGATGATGGTGTTGGCCTCCAAGCGGCTGCGAATGCCGATGATGGAGTTGCGAATTTGGGCGTTTTTGATGATGCAGCCATCGGCGATCATGGAGTTGACGATCTGGGAGTCGAGGATTTTGTTGGGGGGCAAAAAGCGCGGGCGGGTGTAGATGGGCATTTCGCTGTCGAAGAAGCTGAAGGGCGGGTTGGGCTGCTGCACCAGTGCCAGGTTGGCCCGGTAAAAAGCCTCGATGGTGCCGATGTCTTCCCAGTAACCCTTGAAGAGGTAGGCTTGCAGATGGTACTTGCCGATGGCTGCCGGCAGCACCTCTTTGCCAAAGTCGGTGTGCTCCTTGACTTTGAGCATCTCGATCAGAGCTTCTCGCTTGAATACATAGATGCCCATGGAGGCGATGTAGGGCTTGGCTTTGGCTTCTTCCGGGCTGAGGCCGAGGGCTTGGGTGTCCACCTGACAGGCTTTCAGCAGATCTCCTATTGGCTTTTCCTTGAAATCGACGATGCAACCGTTCTCGCCAAGCTTGAGCAAGCCAAAACCCGAGGCCACTTTTTCTTCACAGGGGAGCACCGCCAGCGTCACATCGGCCCCAACCTGCCGGTGATGCTGGATGAAGGGGCGGTAGTCCATGCGGTAGAGGTGATCCCCAGATAGGATGAGGAAGTCCCGCGGCTTCCAGGAGTCCATCAGCCAGAGGTATTGGCGAACGGCATCGGCGGTGCCTTGGAACCAATCGGGATTGTCAGGGGTTTGTTGGGCCGCCAAAACGTCCACAAAGCCGCCTGTAAAGGGAGACAAGCGGTAGGTGTTGACGATGTGGCGGTTCAGAGAGGCAGAGTTGAACTGGGTGAGGACGTAGATTTTTTCGATGTCGGAGTTGATGCAGTTGCTGACCGGGATGTCGATGAGGCGGTATTTGCCGGCCAGGGGCACAGCGGGTTTAGCGCGGCGCTTGGTCAGGGGATAAAGTCGGGTGCCACGCCCACCTCCCAAGATGATCGCCAGTACATCGCGCATGGTTGTCCTCCACCAGGCTACACCCAATAGCATAGACTGCTGCGGGGCCACCTAAACGGCTGTCCTGTCGGATCTGGCCGGGCTGCTCGGAAAGGGGAACAAGTTGGCAAGACAGAATGCAGGGAGAGCTGATGGCGCGCATCCTGGCCTTTACCAACAACAAAGGGGGCACCGGCAAGTCCACCCTCTGCGTCCACGCGGCTCAGTTGACGGCCCAGCGGGGATACCGAGTTCTGCTCATCGATCTCACGTCCCAGGCCACTGCCAGCAGTCTCTACTTGGAAGAGGCCGGATCCTTGCCGGCACCGGAAACGGTTTGGGCCAGCTTACACCCGCAACACCAACGTCCTCTGGAAGAGGTGATCTACTGCACCGACAAGGGGGTAGATGTGGCGCCCTCCCACAGCACCATGGCGGAAGTGGCGGCCCAACTGGCTGCTGCCGGAGAGACGGGTCAGGATCTGTTGCAGCGCCAACTGGATCCCCTGCTGCCGGACTACGACTTCATCTTTCTCGATACGCCGGGAGAACTGAATGCTCTCACCGCCAATGCCCTGCGGGTGGCCCAGCGGGTGTTGATCCCGACGCGGCTCAACCGCGCCGATTTCTCCTGCACGGAAGTAACCTTGCGCTACATTGAGGCCCTGAAAGGCCAGCTCAGCCACGCCCGCGCCATTTTGACAATGCTGGATGACCGCTATCTGCCGGGGGGCATTTGGTCGGGATCCCATACCGGGCAATTGTATGTGCAAGCGCAACAGATTTTTGCGGATGTGCTTTCACCCGTTACTATTCCAGATAGCAGCGATTTGCGCATCGCCTTTGACTACGGCTTGACGGTGATGGACTATCGGCCTGGATCGGCGGTGTGTCAGCGGCTGCTACAGTTGGTTGAACGCGAGGTGCTCTTGTGACCGGATCTGACCGTAGCCTCTTTCCTTCGTCGGGGGAAACTTCCCGCCGCTCCGGCGGAATTCGGCGCAAGGCCGGTGCTAAAACCAGTTCAGAGCCCACCTCCGCAGAGTCTACTCCCACAGGCGAGGAGCCGACAACGATGTCTTCTCAGTCTCCCCCAGAACCAACCCCAGAATTGCCGGAAATGGAAGCCCTCAAAAGCCAACTGGCCGAAGCTCAACAACTCTTGCAAGACTACCAAAACAAAGTCTCTACCCTGCAAGCTCAATTGCAGCAGGTTACTGCCCATCGGGACGAATTGCAAAAGGCGCTGGCGCAGTTGCAAGCGGTTGCGGACGAGCGGGCCAAAACCATCCAGGAGTTACAGAACCCCAGAGGACAAGCCCCCATTCAGCCCAAACCCCAATCCTCACCTCTGCACGCGCAAAAGAAGATTATGAATCGGCCCATCTTCGACAACGTATCGGCCACCGATGAAAGCATGCCCCCCTATTTGTTGGATTGACCGGGATGGAAGGGATCCCTGAGGGTGTGAGCCTGGATGGGGTCTCCATCTGTTCTGCTCCCGCCTGCTTTCAGCCCGACCTGTGCTTTCTTCCCCACTTTCTGGGGATCTGGGATCCGATAGTTGGATATTGGATTGGATAACCTTTGTTCTCAGTGCCCTTCTCATGAGCCAATCTCCATCGACTCTCCCTTCTGGTGATGCCATTCCGCCCCACGGGGGCACCCTGATCAACTGCATTGCCCCGCCTGAGCAGGCGCAGGAGCTGCGTTCCAAAGCCGAACATTGCCCCATCCTCTATCTCGACGAGCGGGCCCAATCGGATCTGGAGATGATCGCCATTGGGGGCTTCAGCCCGCTAACGGGGTTTATGGGGCGGGAAGATTACCAGGCCGTTCTGGAAACAATGCACCTGGCCAATGGCTTGGCTTGGTCGCTGCCGGTCACCCTGCCGGTCTCCTCAGAAGTGGCAGCGGGTCTGAAAGAGGGGCAAATGATTGCCTTGGCCAGTGCCGAGGGCAAGATCCTGGGCCTACTGGAGCTGACGGAGAAATTTACCTACGACAAAACCCGCGAAGCCCGGCAAGTTTATCGCACCACCGATGAGCAGCATCCAGGGGTAAAGGTGCTCTACGAGCAGGGATCCGTCTATTTGGCCGGCCCCGTCACCCTCCTGCAGCGGGATCCCCACCCTCTTTTTCCGGCCTACCAGATCGATCCGGCCCAATCGCGGCAACTGTTTCGGGAAAGAGGCTGGAGAACCATTGTAGGCTTCCAAACCCGCAACCCCATCCACCGCGCCCATGAATACATCCAAAAATGTGCCTTGGAGATTGTGGACGGGCTATTTTTGCACCCGCTGGTGGGGGCTACCAAAAGCGACGACATTCCCGCCGATGTGCGTATGCGCTGCTACGAGGTGTTGATCGAAAAGTACTACCCCAAGGAGCGGGTGATCTTGGCCATCAACCCTGCGTCGATGCGCTACGCCGGCCCCCGCGAGGCTATTTTCCATGCTCTCATTCGCAAAAACTATGGCTGTACCCATTTCATTGTGGGGCGGGATCACGCCGGGGTGGGGAACTACTACGGCACCTACGATGCCCAACACATTTTCGATGAGTTCCAGCCGGGGGAGCTGGGCATCATTCCCTTGAAGTTTGAACATGCTTTCTATTGCACCGTCACCGGCACCATGGCCACGGCCAAGACCAGCCCCAGCCAGCCTCACCAGCGCATTCACCTCTCAGGTACCAAGGTGCGGGAAATGCTGCGCCGCGGTGAAGTGCCCCCGCCGGAGTTTTCTCGACCAGAAGTGGCCCGGCTGCTGGCCGAAGCCATGCGAGAGCGGGGTTAACCCTGGGAATCTCCCTAAGTGGCAGTCAAAAAGGGCCTGGGACAGACCAGACCCTCTGTATTGAAAGTTGTATTGAAAGTTGAACTTGAACCAGATTCCAGTCGAGTATCAGGCCGGCTCCGCTAGATTGATTGTCGGGTTGCGGTCGAAGAAGCCCCAAGGTACCAGCCTAAAGCCCGTTCTGTGTACAGGCATGACGGGCCAATCCTCATCCCATGAAAAAACCCCTGCCCAACGGCATGGGGAGAATGTATGATGGGGAGCCCGCGTTTCTACAGAACTCCCTCGAAGTCAAGCAGCCCTGAATAGGCAGCAACAGTTCTCATCCCGCCTCAAACCAGAGTTGTTCGGGATCCACATAATAGCAGCGGGCATTGTCCGCACAGATCAGCGCCCAGCCGTTTTGGTCGGCCTCGACCAAAGTATACTCACACTGGGGAATGAAATAGCCTTGGTGGTTTCGGGTATCGCTCTTAACCCAAACGGTCTGACGGTTCATCTTAAAGTTCCTCCCATCTGCAGTCAAAGGGGTCAAAAAAGTGAGGTTGGAAAACGGGACTCGATTCAGTGGCTATGGAAGCGGCGGCAGTGCAACACCACTGCAATGTAATGAAGTGCAGCCACCGCCGAGCTAAGCATCTCGCGCCAGCCCGGAGTTCAATCTCATCAATCAACTGAGGCCGGGGAAGAGAAGCGACGAGAGCTAACCCCTATCGATAAATGGATCCCATATTGCTATTGGGTACAAGAAGTTTAGCACCAACTCCATGAGAACATCGCTAAGAGTTGTAGATTAAAATAACTAGATTTTCCTAAAGTCTTGTTGCAAAACCAGGAATAGGGTCACTTAATCTTCTTCAAAGAGCCAGTTGTAAATCTTGCTCAAGTGGGGCCAAGCAGGACGGCGGTTCCCTCCCTCTTGTAGGTTGGATTTGACACCCTCAATCTGCTCGGGATCCCGTGCCAAGATTTGCTTAATGGCCTCCACCTGCTGGCGTACCCCGGTTTTTTTCAGCTCCAGCATGGCTAGGGTCAGATTCACACGGGGCTGGGCATCCACCGGATCCAACTTCACAGCAGTCTGGGCGGCCTTCAGAGCTTTTTCCGCCTGCCCCTCCAGAAGGTAGAGCCAGGACAAGCACGTCCAAGCCGCCGCCGCCTTTGGGGATCCCTTACAGATCGACTCAAAAGAGGGAATTAACGTCTTGGCCGCTTCCCCGGATTCATAGCGCCGAATCCCTTCCTGAAATAATTCTTCAATTTTTTGGCTCATCTCCCCCAACCCAGCACATCAACCTATTGACAAAATCGACAAGCTACCCGTGTAGGGTCGCTCTTGCCTGCTCGCTCATCTGTTGTAGCGCACTGCCGCTGGGGAGAGGGATCCCTTCTCCTTCAGCCAGCCAGAGCCAATACTCGATATTGCCGGCAGGGCCAGTGATGGGCGACCACGTGTAGCCTTGCACCTGCCAGCCCTGGGCCACGGCCGAGCGCATCACCGTCTCCAGCACGCGGGCATGGACAACCGGATCCCGTACCACCCCCTTTTTGCCCACCTGGTCTCGGCCCGCCTCAAACTGGGGCTTCACCAGCAACAGCGCCTCCCGTGGGAAACGCAACAGGTTCCACAGCGGAGCTAGCACCTTAGTCAGGGAAATAAAAGACAGGTCTACCACCGCCAAATCCGGCCAGCTCTGGGGAGGTGCCTCGCTTCCGTACAGATCCTCCGGCTGCAGATGGCGCAAGTTGGCCCGCTCCTTTAGGATCACCCGCGCATCCGTTCGCAAAGACCAGGCCAGTTGCCCATAGCCCACATCCACTCCGTAGACCCGCTGGGCTCCCCGTTTCAACAAGCAGTCTGTAAAACCTCCTGTGGAAATGCCCGCATCCAAACAAATACGACCCTGCACCTGAACAGGAAAAGTTTGCAGCGCCCCCTGTAGCTTTTCTCCCCCCCGTGAGACAAAAGCAGGCCCAGACTGGACTTGCACCGCTGGATCCCCGCTCACCCAGGTTCCAGGCTTTTCCGCCCGCACCCCATTTAGAAAGACTTCTCCTGCCAAAATGGAGCGTTGCGCTTGCTGGCGTGAGGAAA
>NZ_JANSHS010000047.1:0-13055 GCF_047461695.1 Synechococcus sp. R6-7 | reverse complement strand
TTTTTCTGGGGGGGCTCAAACCCGGCCTCTTCAGCCACCGGGGCAGGGATCCCTCGTTCCGGCTCCAGAGGCGCGGGGGCAGGCACAACCTGAAAACGGAGACAATTGTTTAACTCGGTTTCGCCGAACAGTTCTGCGATCAAGTCGGCATCTCGGCAGTGCAATTCCCAAAACCCAGGGGTGAGGTGGCTGGCGGGCAAAATAATGCCGATCCCTTCATCGTTGGTGCGCACAGAACGGGTTTGGACCTGTGGAGGAGTCGTGCCGGTGTTGGGGCCCTGATTCTGTGGCCCTAGAGGACGCTGCCGGACTTCCACCGTGATGGTGAAGTGGGGCTGAGGCGAACGGGCAACAATGGTGTAGGTATCTTCTTCCAGAACTGCGCCCTCGGCTGGTACCGGCTGCCAGTCTTCTTGGCCGTCGCGCCGAACCCAGAAATTCAACATGGCTCCATCACCTTAGGTGCTCCGCACTGCTGACCCGAATGGGATGCCAGATACTGAATCAGATCGGCTTGCAAAAGGGTTTGCTGTTGCCCTGTAGGCAGGTGCTTAAGCTGTACCTCTCCGGCTGCAGCTTCCGCATCCCCTAGCACAACAGCCCAAGTTGCGCCGCTGCGGCTGGCCCGTTTGAACTGCTTGCCAAAGGCGCTGCCGCTCAGATCCAGCTCGGTGCAGAAACCAGCTTGGCGCAGCGCTTGAGCGATCCGGAGGGATTGGGCCTCAGCCTTCGCCCCACGGGAGATCACGTAAACCTCGACCGGTGCTGGCGGAGCCTCCCCTTGTTTCTTTTGCAACAGCAGCACCAGCCGCTCCATGCCGACGGCCCAGCCCACCGCTGGGGTTGAAGGCCCGCCCAGCTCTTCCACCAAGCCGTCGTAGCGACCGCCCCCACAGACGGTACTCTGGGATCCCAAGTCAGGTGAGACGATCTCAAAGGCGGTGTCGGTGTAGTAGTCCAGGCCCCGCACCAAGTAGGGATCCAACTGGTAGGGAATGTCCAACATCTGCAGGTGATCTTGCACCTGCTCGAAGAAAGCCCGCGATTCTGGGCTGAGGTAATCCGGCAGCTTGGGGGCCCCCTCGGCAATCTCGCGGGTGCGGGGATCCTTGCTATCCAGAATGCGCAGCGGGTTGCGGGTGAGGCGCTCTTGGGAGTCAGGATCCAGCTTCTCCCGCAAGGGGGTGAGGTAGTCCACCAGGGCCTGGCGATAGGCCCGCCGGTCCTGCGGATCCCCCAAGGAGTTGAGCCGCAAGCTCAGGTTCTCCGCCCCCACCGCCTGCAACAGCTCCCAGGCCAAGGCGATGACTTCCGCATCGGCGCGGGGATCCCGGCTGCCCAGCAGCTCTACCCCCAACTGATGGAACTGGCGTTGCCGCCCCGCCTGAGGACGCTCATAGCGAAACATCGGCCCACAATACCAGAGGCGTTGCACATCTCCAGCCATTTGCAGCCCGTGCTGAATGTAGGCCCGCACCACGCCCGCCGTGTTCTCGGGACGCAGGCTCACCTCTTGCTCGCCACGGGTGCTGAAGGAGTACATCTCCTTGCCCACCACGTCGGTGGCGCTGCCAATGCTGCGGGCAAAGAGTTCCGTCAACTCCAGGATGGGGGTGCGAATTTCTTGGTAGTTGGCCCGTCCCAGGATCTCTCGGGCGCTGGCTTCCACCTGCTGCCAGAGCCGCACCTCCTGCGGCAGAATATCTCGGGTGCCCCGCACCGCCTGGATCATCTCCATTCTCGTTCTCCCTCCCTGGGGTGGGCCTGGCCGCCTGCTATGCCAATGGCTGTTCTCGTCAAAGGACTCCGTCCCGCTGACGCAAACGGCCTAGTTATTGATTATCGGCGACAACACTCCCCGTCGCTAGCGGAGCCAAATGACCCCGATCCAAGCTCGAGTCCAACCAGGAGTAGGTGGCGGCAATTTGGCTGGTGGCAACAACAGCGGCGGTGGTAGCTCGCAAGATGGTAGGGCCAAGGGAGACGGACACTCCCCCATATTCCTCAGCCTGCCGACGTTCGGCAACGGTCCAGCCCCCCTCTGGGCCGATGGCTATGGCCAAGACGGGATCCCTGAGCTTTGGCAGGGCCTGCACCAGCAGGGGGGCGTTCTCGCGCGCCACGGCTATACCCCACCAGAAGGACTCCGTCCGAGTAGCGCGAACGGCTTGCAGCTCCGCCAGCCAACTTGTCCAAGGGGTGGGGGGATCGACCTGAGGCCAGCGCAACCGCTCACATTGTTCTGCGGCCTCCCGCACAATTTTTTGCCAGCGTTCCTGCCGCCCAGATCCCGGTTCCAACACGGTGCGCTCCGTCAGCAGGGGAGTAATGCGCGCCGCCCCCAGCTCGGTAACCTGGCGGAGCACCTCGTCAAACCCCTGCCCTTTGACCACCGCCAAGCCCAGATGCAAAGAAACAGGCAATTCCCGCGGCAGCACCTCCACCTCGCCCACAATTTGGGATCCCTGGGCTTGCCAACGGGCCGCCCACAGCTTGCCTGAGCCGTCCAAAACCAAAAAGAGATCCCCTGGCCTGAGGCGGCGCACCCGCTGCAAGTAGTGCTGTTGCAGACCAGTTAAATGGAGAACACCGCTGGGATCCCGCTGCGCCGGGTCAATCGCCAATCGGGGCAAAGCGTTCAGGTCATGCGTGCGTTCAGACAACACCATTCCCCCCGTCGCCAGAGGGCTGCCACCACCCATTCGTTGGCCTCCAGCATCTCCGCCACCAACTTGGCCTGCTCGATGAGGATGCCGCTGAGGATCAGCCATCCCCCCTCCTTCACCACCAGCCGAAACTCCGGGATCATATCCAGGATCACATCTGCCAGGATGTTGCACACCAGCCCATCCACCATTTCGGGAATCTGCTCCAGGCTGCCCTGAGCGACCACAATGCGATCCGTCAGGCCGTTGAGATCGCGGTTGTGCATCGTGGCTTGCACCGCCAGGGGGTCGATGTCCACCGCAAATACCCGCTTCGCCCCCAGCAGGGCCGCCGCCAACGACAGAATCCCGGATCCACAGCCCACATCGGCCACAGTCACTCCCTCGGCACCCCCGCCGCCCTCCAGGCGCATCTCCAGCGACTCCAGACAGAGCTGCGTGGTGGGGTGAGTGCCCGTGCCGAAGGCCATACCGGGATCCAGCCGCAACAGGTGCCGACCGGGGTGAGGGGGCGGCTCCAGCCAGGCCGGACAAATGAGCAACTTGTCCCCGACCCATTGGGGCTGCCAGTGCTGCTTCCAACTGCTGCTCCAATCTTCCGCCTCTATGCGTTCCCAGCGCAGCTTGGGAACCCGCTGACCGGCAATGAGGGCATCCTGCTGCAGGCGCAGGGAGAGGGCTGCCAAATCCAAGAGGCTGACGTGAGGCCAAGGCAGATAGGCGTGAATGCAAATCTGATCTTCGCCGTGGGCTTGGCTGGTCATGCCCCGACAGCCAAAATTCTCCAGCCGCCAAAAGATCAGGTCTTCTTGGGCAGGGGAGGCGATGAGACTGAGATCCCACCAAGCACCAGCGGGGTCCAGCGCTTGTGCGGGCGAAAACGGAGTGGGATTGGCAACAGTTCTGCTCACAGGGATCCCTTCACAAACCTAAAGGAAAACCAAAGTGATGGCCAACAAGATAGCGCTTCATGTCACCCAGCCGGCCAGCACTCAATGCGGCACTTTAAATTGCAGCGCTCTGCTCAATTCATAGTTTAGGCTTATTCTGGCTATTCTGGGATTGAAAGGCTCACAGCGTCGGTTCAGCAGCGAAGAAGGGAAGGATCCCCCCAATTGGGGGATGCCCCCACTGGCTCCTCAGATGCCCAGCTTAGCCCTATGAGATAAATTGAACTGAAAAGCATTGGACAAGAATTGGATACAGCGTCGACATTCGTTTCGAGCCTCAGTGATTTTGCGGATAAATGAGGTTTGGCTGGGGCGTACTGAGCAACGATGGAGAAAGAGCAATGCAGGTGGCGAGGTCGATGTCAACTGATGAGCAATCAGCACAGCAGGGCACTCCCCAGCCCAAGGTGGCTTCTCTAGGAGTTGCCGGGGATCGGGAAGCGCGGAAGAGGGCTGCCCATGAAGATCTTCAGCCGCTCAAAGTCAGCACCCGCAAGGACTCCGTCCCGCTGACGCGATCCGCTCTGATGCGGCGTTTTAACCAGAGCTTTCCGCCTTTTTACAGCCAGTTTGTCAGCAGCGAGGTGCAGGCCCAAAATCTGCGCTTGGCCTACGCCCTCTACCAAACCCGCAAGGCGGTGGTACAGGTGCAGGACGAAGGTCGCAAGACGGTGGTCTGTCTGGCCTACCGTAATCGACCTTCCCTGCTCAGCGATCTGTTTGGGGTGTTCACCGCTTTTAATCTCTCGGTGCACGGCATCCATCTCTATGGGCAAATCTACTCACCTCACCTGGTGTTTATCCGCACCATCGTCTCCCGCGATGGCCACAGCCTATCTTCCCAAACCAAGCTCAGTCTAGAACGGGCTATTCACGAATGCCTGGCGGGTGTGTTTCGCGTTCATGAAACCTTGGCGCTGGAGTTTGATCTGAAGGCCGGACTAAAAGACGTGCAGGTTTCTTTTTATTTTGACCCGGTGTTTCATTTGCCCACACTTCTGGTGGATGTGGACAACCAGCCGGGCGCGTTTTACCGGGTGATGACGGCCCTCGCGCAGGAGGATTTGACCGTTGTTAACCTCAACTTGATGCTCCGCCGCAAGCAAACGCGCTTTATTTTCTACTTGCTAGGGCCGGATTCAACTCCAACCATGCCGGAGTTCTTAGGGCAAAAATTGGCGTTGAGCATCCAGCAGCGGCTGCAAGGGGATCCCGCCTAGATCTGCACGGGACTGGGAGGCAAGTCAAAAAGGACGGTGTTCATGTAGCGCTCTGCCCAGGCGGGGCCAAAAGCTTTTTCCAAAACGCGGCGGGTGCGGTCGTTCTGCTGTTGCTGGCTGCAATAGCGCTGCTGCCCCTGGTAGTGGGCCAAAATCTGGCCGGGATCCGTCTGTGGGGGGATCTGCTGCGCCAGCCGGCAGTGAATTTCCAGGAAACGGCAGGCAAAGTGTAAAAAGCGCTCGGCCTCTGCTTCGTCGGCAGGACGCACGAACAGACAGTAGGGAGAAAAAATCGTGCCCCACTCCGGCAACCGGCGCCGGTGTTGGAAAGGGACGAGATGGGATCCCAACGCTTCCAGCTCCTGGATATAGAGATCGGGCAAGCTGGGGGTCACCGGCGAGAGATCGACAATGGCGGCGCTCACCTGTCCGCGACCGACCACAATGTCGCAACCGAACAGCGGCAGCGGGTACTGCGGCTGCGGAAACATAACGCAATGGAGAATGTCCAGGCTTTGCCCGGCCTGGGCCAGCTCCAGGTGCAGCTTGCGAAAGGGATCCCCTTGGTAGCAGCGGTTTTCAATTTGCAATTTCTCACCCTCTAGGCGGCCTTCCACGTAGCCCAGATCTTCAGGCAGAGGATAGGGGGCTAGGGTGAGGGTAGATCCCCAAACGTTCAGGATTGCCTCAGATAAGCCCTGAATGAGCGGATGCAGTTGGGCAGAGAGAGCAGGAGCGGTGAACATAAGACTCTAGAAGAAAGGCCAAGAACCCCATCCAACCTTGACCTTGGCTCCATGCCAAAGTGTTATGGGGGAACCGCACCGCTGATGCGAAGGGCTTGGGTGGGATCCCCAAAAATCCCAGAGGCCCTAGCTGGGCAAGGCGTTCTAAAACTGTATGCCTGAAGACGGAAGGGGTGGGATTCGAACCCACGGTGACCTTGCAGTCACAACGCTTTTCGAGAGCGTCACAATCAACCACTCTGTCACCCTTCCAGTCAGCTGTGGGGCTTTACCATCTTAACGGCAAACCGAGTCTCCTGCTTCTTCCCAGCCTCAAAGCCAAGCTTGCTTCCCCCACGGGATGCGGTTGATGGGAAAGTGCTCCGCACCGCTGGCGGGAACGCCCAGATGAGATCATAGGGATATGGCTGCTCTATCCATTCACCACTTTCGCCAGGCCAAACAGGCGGGTCAACCTTTGGTGGCCCTCACGGCTGCCGACTACGCCACCGCTCAGATTTTGGATCAGGCTGGGATCGACTTGATCCTGGTGGGCGACAGCTTGGCCATGACCCACTTGGGGTATACCAGCACCCTGCCCCTGACGCTGGAACAGATGCTCCATCACGCCCAGGCGGTGCGCCGCGGGGTAGAACGGGCCTTTTTGGTGGCCGACTTGCCCTTCTTGACTTATCAAGTCCACAAAGAACAAGCTCTCCTCTCAGCAGGGCGGTTGATGAAGGAGGCAGGAGTCAACGGGGTCAAGCTGGAGGGGGGCTACCCCGACATGGTGGAAACGGTGGCCTTTCTGGTGCAGCGAGGGATCCCGGTTTTGGGTCATATCGGCCTCACTCCGCAGGCCAAACATCAACTGGGAGGCTATCGCCAGCAGGGAAAAACCACTCCGGAGGCGGAGCGTCTGCGACAAGAGGCCCTCAGCCTGGAACAAGCAGGGGCATTTGCCCTGGTTCTGGAGCACATGCCGGCGGAATTGGCTGCCCAAATCTCAGCCCAAGTGGGGATCCCAACCCTGGGCATTGGAGCCGGGCCGGCCTGCGATGGGCAGATTTTGGTCACCCACGACCTGCTGGGGCTGAGCGAGCGGCTCCCCCCTTTTGCCAAGGCCTATACCAATTTGAGACAGGCGATCCGAGAAGCAGTGGAAGCTTTCGCCGACGATGTTCGCCAAAAAGTATTTCCCCCCCGCTGATCCCTTTCAAAATCCGGGCAAAAGTGCTACGCCTACGACACCCTATGTTGCTACGCAACGCTTATGCGAGCCGGAACCGCACCGCTTCCGTCAAGGCTGGGCAAGGATAGGGCGACCTCAGGGATCCCTGAGCAGCACCGTCCCGGTCACCACAGCGCTTTGGCCCAACCGGTCGAAGACCCGCAAACTGACTAGGTAGGAGCCGGGCACCAAGCTCAGGGGAGGACGAATGCGGAAGCGGGTTGTACAAGACACCTCTCCCGACACACAATTCACCTGGGCTGCCGATAGCGTCTGCACCTCGATCCCTGACCACGACACCTGAAACGCCAGCTCCGCCGGGATCCGGCCCGGCACCGATACCGAAACCCCCAGCTCCAAAAAGCCGTTCCGATGTACCACAGAAGGGATATCGCTGCTGGTGATCAAAGGCGGCGGCGGAGTACTGGCCGTCAGCGCATCGGCACCACAACCGACCAAGGCCACGCCCAGCAGGCCCAGCGCCCATCCCCAGGATTTGGATCCCAGCTTCATCACAGGGTTCATCTGAAAACTCACCTTCTCAGTATAGAGGGCGGGGGCAACAGAGTTAGTGTTGGTTCTGGGAAAAGCTAAAAATTTACACTACAGATAGTGGCGAGCTGGATTTTCATCCAGACCATCTGCTACAGTAAGGCCCATAACCTGTCGAGCAGCCTGGATATGGAAGGGGAAGAAGAGCTAAAAGCTTTGCGGGCGCGTGTGCGCAACTTAGAGCGATCCCTCGCCGAATCGGAAGCGCTGTCATTGCAGCAGATTGAGTGCATCCATCGCCTGGAACGTCAACTGCTGGAAGCGCAGGCACAGATTCAAGAGCGGGATCAAGCTTTGCAAGCGTGTCAAGAGGAGAAAGCGCGGCTGGCCCAGCGCCCTACCCCAGAGGCTTTTCAGCTTCAGCAACAGCACATCGAAGAACTGCAGAATCTCCTGTGGGAAATGGAGCGCCGTCCAACGCTGGAGCACTACCACATTCTGCAGCAGCAGTTGCAAACCAGTCAGACGGAAATTGAAACCCTCAAGGCGGAATTGCAGCGGCGCGTCGATCCGGCCCGATTTTACCAACTGCAGCAGGAGCTCCTGGAGCTGAAACAGCAGGCCAACCAATTGGGAGAATACGCCGTCAAGTTGCCGCAGGTGCAGCTTTTGCAAGCCCAACTGCAGCTCCGTGTACAGCAGCTAGAGGAGGAAAAAGCACAATTGCAAGCGCAAATCCAAGAGTTGGCTGCTCGACCTTCTGCACAAGAACTGGAAACCCTACGGGCGGAGCTAGAGGCTGCCCACCGCCAAGCGGAAGCCGAATGGCAGCGTTTGAAGACCCATCTGGAAACCGAAAAGGCACACATGGAAGCTGACCTGAACACCGCCCGGCAACGTATTCGCGAACTGGAAGAGCGTCCTACCCCAGAGCAATGGGCACGCTTGCAGGCGGAGCTGGATCATCTGCGCCAACAGGCCTCTTTTGCCAAGGCCGAGCGGGCCACCTTGCTGGAAGAGCTGCAGCAGAGTCAGCGGCAGCAGGCCGAGCAAGCCCAACAGATTGCCAAGCTGGAAGCGGAAGCAGCCCAGGCCGCCCACCTCAGGGAAACAGAGTCCTCACAGGCGCAGCGAATCCTTGCCCTGGAGGAGCAGGTGCAGGCTTTGACCCGCGAGCTTGGTGCTTTGCGAGCCGAGCGGGATCAGCTCATGCAAGAGTTGGCCCAGCGTCCCACCCTTGCCCAGTGGCAGGAAGTTCAGCAGCAGGTGCAGGACACCCGAGAAAGCCTGGAAGCAGCCCGGCGGGGGCGAGAACTGGCCGAGGCCCATCATCTGGTCAGCCAAAAGCAAATCGAGAAGTTGCAGGAGCAGGTGATGGCTTTGAAAACCGAGTGTGTGCAGGCCCACGCCTACGCGCAAACCCAAGAAAAGGAAGTGGCCCTGCTGCAGCAGCGCAATCAAGAACTGGAAGAGCAACTGGCCACACTGCGTCAGTCGGCCTCCGCTTCCCCTCAGCCAGCGGTTGTCGAGCCCAGGTCGAATCATCGGGCTAGTGCTCCGCACCGCTGGCGCGACCAGGAACGGATTCCTGCCGCGGCTGACGAGTCTGCTCCTTCCCCGGCCACCACCTGGAGAACACCCACCCCAGGGATCCCGCCGCTCACCCTGGACGAGCGGGAAGAAAGTGCCCCGCTCGGCTGGCGCCAACGGACAGAAAGGCTCCTGAAACGCTCCGCTTTGGCCGCTTCACGGGCAGGAGGGGAAACGGGCAGTCGCAACCGGATTGAGTTGCCGACTTTTGTGCAGCGGCGGCCCTACTGAGCGCTCCATTCTCGGGGATCCAACCGTTCTCCAGCTTGAAAACGAGGCCAAGCCCAGCGCAACAGGGCTCCCAGCTGGGCATGAAACCGCTCTGGGGCAAATTGCAGAGCATGGGCCCGAATCCGCTGCGGATCCCATTCCTGTCGATCCGCCTGCCGCAGCCCTTCCACCAGCGCTTCCACACTGGCCTCGGGAATGAGGATGCCGGTTTGGCCGTGGATGACCGTCTCTTGGGCACCTCCCCGGTTGAGGGCAACCACGGGGCGGCCGCAGGCCTGGGCCTCCACTGCCACTAGGCCAAAATCCTCCTCCCAGGGGAACAGCAGCAGCCGGCAATTGGCTAGCAGTTCCCGGAAACGATCGGGGGGCTGATGGGGCAAAAACTCCACCTGCGGCCCCGCCAGTCGCTTGAGCCGAGCCAGCTCCGGCCCTTCGCCCACAACCAGCAGCCGACGACCCAGCCGTTCACAGGCGGCAATCGCCAGATCCACCCGTTTGTAGGGCACCAGTCGGCCTGCCACCAGGTCATAATCGGCGCTGGGATCCGCCACCGGCTCAAACCCCTGCAGCGGAACGGGCGGGTAGATAACAACAGCCTCGCGGCGGTAGAGCTTGGCAATGCGGCGGCGAATGTGCTGGGAGTTGGCGATCAACAGATCTGGACGTTGAGCTGCCAGAAAATCCCATTGGCGCAAGCGGTGCAGCAGCCATTGGCCAATTGCGCCAACAGGCCCGCTTCTCCCCAGCCCTTCTCGCTGCAGATACAGCTCCCGGTTCTCCCAGAGGTAACGGGTGGGGCTGTGGATGTAGCTCAGGTGCAGGGTAGAGGCTCCCGTCAGGATCCCTTTGGCAAAGGCGTGGCTGCTGGAGATCACACAGTCATAGCCGGAGAGGTCGAAGCTCTCATAGGCCAACGGCATCCAGGGCAGCAGATACTTGAGGCGGGCATGGTAATCAGGGCGCAGCACCCCCAGCCACTTGGCCCAGCCTTGCAAAAAGGAGGTGTGAATCGACAGCTCCTGCCAGCTCGGCGGCAGGGTGTGAGCCGAGAAGAGACTAACGTAAAGGGGGGCCTGTGGGGCAAAAGCCACCAGCTCCTGCAAAACCTTTTCCGATCCCCCCGGCCAGATCAGGTACTCGTGCACCAGGGCCAGGCGCTCAGGCCAAGCGGGATCCCGGCTGGGAAGAGTGGGGACAGCCACAGGAAGGGATCCCCAAGGCTCAGGCACTGTCAGGACTTGGCAGAGCGGCGCTTTTTGCCAATTGGGCCGCTCACCTGCTTGGCTTTCTCGTCGATCCGCTCATTGATGTAGTTGTAGATCTCGCGGAAGCGAGGCAGGGCCCGCATCTCCAGGCGACTGCCGTCCTTGAGGGTGAGCACCATGTCTCCCCACACGCCCAAGCCACGGGGCACCATAACCACCTTGGCAATCTCGCCGTAGATTACATCTGAGCGCTCCTTGCCGCCCCATCCCCCAATCACGGTGATGCGACGATTGGTAATCCGATAGTGTACCCACAGCTTACGCACCAGTGCCCCCACAAACAGAGGCAAGCCGACAAGTGTAGCCCCAATGAAGGAGTTCAACACCAAATCGCCACTGTGGGGGCCGCCCTCAAAAAAAACCTCCTCTTGCACCGCCATGCAGAGCACCGTCCGGTTGTTTAGAGTGTTGCCGTTAACGATCTTAAACGATTTCTCAGCTTTCCCCAACTGGGGCTAACGGCAGGTTCGGGATTGGGTCAGCCTTCGGACGGCTTGTAGGGAACGGCAGGTGGCCAAGACCAGGTAAACAAACAACACCATCACCACCACCGCCACCGCTGCGGCTCCGGCATTACCCAGCCAGCCCCACCCTTCCAGCCCCGTCAGGGCCACCAAAGCCCAAGAAGCCGGGTGCAGCATTCCCCCCAACAGGAGAATTTGCGAGAGCATTTGCCCAGCCGTAAAGCGGGATCCCAGCACCACCAGGGCCAGTCCGCCGCCGATGTTGATCAACCCCATGTTGCCCAAAAAGGCGTAGCAAATGTGCCAGGCGTACTTTTGTTTGGGCACCTCCTGCCAGAGGAGGGGCTCGGCAGGGATCCCCGAAGCCTCCTGGGGGGCGAGCGGCAACGGCTGAACTTGGCTGAGGATCCAGCCGAGGACAATGGCGGCAACCAGCATCGCCACGCCCGCCTTCACGTTCAGCTTGCCGGGGATGGTTAGCTCGGGGTGGGCCAACATCGCAGATCCTCCTGCAACCCATCCTAGCCTATCCTGTCTTTGCCCCAAATTGGCCAACAGCCTCAATCCCTTGGATAGAGCAGTGTGCCACAGCGTTTGCAGAATTGGGCATCCCCATCGTGCTGGGAGAGGCCACAGCCTGGGCAGGCCCACTGTACCGAGTTGCCGCTTTTTACCAGTTGCTTGATCAACTCCCCCACTTGCCAAGGGATCAGGGCTATGCCCGTCAAGATCATCAACACTGTCAGCAGCCGGCCCAGCTCAGAAGTGGGGGTGAGATCCCCAAACCCCACCGTGGTCATGGTAACGACGGAAAAGTAGAAAGCATCCAAAAAGGTGGCAAAAGCGCCAGGATTCACTGGATGTTCTACCTGGTAGATCAGCCCAGAGTAGACGAAAACAATGGCAAAGAGGGTGAAGAAAATGCGCAGCAAAATGCGGCTATCGGCGGAGATCACTTGCCCAAACAGGGTTTTGCCCTCCACCAAGCGCAGCAGCCGCAGGATGCGAAACCAGCGCAAGAGGCGGATGAAGCGAATATCGGTTAGCCCGGCAAAAAAAGGCAAAATGGCCAGCAAATCGATGAGTGAATAGAGGCTGAAGACGTAGCGCAGCTTTTGCGGGGCCGCCGCCAGGCGGAGCAGATATTCCACCACAAACAAGCCGAGAATGAGGCGATCCACCCGCTCCAGCCCAAGACGCACCTCAGGGGGAATGGGATAGGTTTCCACCACAAAGAAGGTGGACGAACAGAAAACCAGCGCCGCCACCAGCAAGTTCACCCAGCGGCTTTCCGGGGTGTCTTGATCCCCCCAATAGCGCTGGAGGATCCCAGAATGGGCAAGATCGAGATCAGCTTGGGTGGGGAGAGTGGTCACAAACGGGATCCAGCTGGGAAGATATCGAGAGAGTTTCCTTTCAACGCCCATCAGGCGCATACTAACTAAGCTAATGGAAACTAGCTCACAGAGCGAACTTCCCCTAAGCAAACGTCCAGGCTTTGGGTGTTAATTAGGTGTTGAGTCGATGTTGCCTCCTATCGTACTGGCCTCGCAATCCCCTGCCCGCCGCCAATTGTTAAAGGCTGCCGGGATCCCCCATCGCGTTCAACCCAGCTACTTCGACGAAAGCCAAATCCAGAGCTCTAATCCGGTGGAGCTGGTGCAGAAGCTGGCCTCGGCGAAAGCCGAAGTGGTGGCGGCCCAGCAACGGGAGCCCGTCTTGGTTGTGGGGGCCGACTCTGTGCTCTACCTAAATGGCGAGATCCTAGGTAAGCCGCCCAATGCCCTAGAGGCGGAACGGCGCTTGCGGCAAATGCGGGGCGAAGTGGGAGAGCTCTACACAGGCCATGCCTTAATTGACACGAAGCAGAACCGTCGCCTCACCCACTATGCGGTGACGCGGGTGTTTTTTGCCAAGCCCAGCGACGAGGAAATCCGCGCCTATGTGGCCACCGGTGAGCCGCTCAATTGTGCTGGCTGTTTTGCCATCGATGGTCGTGGCAGCCTGTTTGTGGAGCGGATCGAGGGGTGCCCCGGCAATGTTATCGGGCTGAGTTTGCCCCTGCTGCGGCGCATGATCCAGGAGTTGGGCTATTCCCTCACCGATGCTTGGAGCTAGCCGTCGAGGTGTTGCTTGAGCAGGTCGTTGGCCAGCTTTGGATCCGCCCGTCCCTGGGTTTTTTTCATCAATTGCCCGACAAAGTAGCCGAAGAGCTTGGTTT
>NZ_JANSHS010000046.1:0-8405 GCF_047461695.1 Synechococcus sp. R6-7 | reverse complement strand
CCAGCGTATCATTGACTAGAGTCATGCTCCCAGCCCCTTGCCCATTATGAGGAGAGGGGATCCCAGAATTGGCAAACAGTTGCACTGCAACTCGAAATAACCCCAACCCGATCAGAGGGTGGGAAGGGTTTTCCAAGTTACCAAGTTGCCTGTCAGGCAACTGTTAATTGACCAGCAAAAGGCTAGCTGGGATCCCTTGTGCTGCGAGGGCAAGCCGCCGGGGATGGGGGCCGGATCGGGAATAATGGAAGCGGCCCCAGCCGGGAGAGCTGGGTTTTCCCCGCGCTGAGGTCGTTGTTTCCCTTCTCTTGAGGCCGGCTATGGTTTTGCAGGAGGCGGCGGGCGTGCCCCGCATCAACGCGCGCGAGTCGGATGTTTTCGACATTTTCAACCTGAAGCATTATCTCGGCCCTAACCCCTATCTCAATACAGCCGCTTTCACCTTCGACTTTGCCCTTACCCAGTGCCCACAGCCGCTGCCCATTGATGTCTACCTGTCCAAGGTCTGCTTCCATTTCCCCCAGTTGCAGGAGGGATCTTATCCTTCCTACGCCCACTTGTTTGCCCGGCTGGTGACGGAGGTGAACCGGTTGCAGATGGATCTCCACTTGCAGAAGTGGAGCTGTCACCTGTTTCCAGAGTATGTGCGCATCGCGGTGCAGACCTTGCATGGCCGTACCACTCGTGCCGCGGTTTATTTTGCTTGGGATTGGCTGGAAGCCATCGCCCAAGGGGAGCCCTTCGATTTTGAAGGGGAGATGCGCCGCCTGCAGCAATTGTTTCGCGACTCGGTGTACGGTGGGCCAACGGTCTATGCCCTCCTGCGGGCTGCTCACGAACGCGGGATCCCTACCTACTACCTATGGGATGAAGGGGTGATGCAGTATGGCTATGGTCGCAACCAGGTGCGAGGGGTGGCCACCACCTTTCACTGCGACAGCCATCTCGACTCTGACTTCACCACCCGCAAAGACGATTGCAAAGCCTTTCTGGCGGCGCAAGGGTTCCCCGTGCCCCAGGGAGAGGTGGTCGCCTCTTTGGCAGAAGCTTTGCAGTTGGCGCAGGAAATCGGCTATCCGGTGGTGCTCAAGCCGGTGGCCGGCCACAAGGGGATAGGGGTAACAGCAGGCATTCAAACCCCGGAAGAACTGGCCTTTGCCTACGAGGTAGCCGTGGCAGCCCTTCCCCCTGAGGAGCCCATCCGACTGATCCTGGAAAAGCATCTGCAGGGCACCGATTTTCGCCTGTTGTGTGTGGGAGGCCGCTTTGTGGCGGCCACGGAACGACGCCCCGCCTCAGTGACGGGAGATGGCCAAAGCACCATCGGGCAGCTCATCGAGCAGGCCAACCGGGATCCCGTCCGTTGGGATACCCCCACTTCTCCCCTGGGGCCGATCCAATGGGATGAGGCAATGGAGCGCTTTCTGGCAGAGCAAGGCTTGACAGTGGACAGTGTGCTGGAACCGGGGCGGACGGTCTATCTGCGCAAGGTATCCAATCTCTCGGCGGGAGGAGTGAGCCGCGATGTCACGGCCACCGTCCATCCCGACAACGTGGTTTTGGCCCAAACCATTGCCCAGCAGTTCTCGCTGGTGTGCTTGGGCATCGATGTCATTGCCCCCAGCCTGGAGCGCTCCTGGAAGGAGGGATCCCTGGGGATCATCGAGATCAATGCTGCGCCAGGTGTGCTCATGCACCAAAAACCTGCCATTGGCGCGGGAGTGGATGTGCCGGGGGCGATCCTCGACCATCTGTTTCCCAAGACGGCCCGCATCCCGATTTTGACCTTTAACCGCCTCACCTTGGCGGAGGCGCACACCTTGGTGGAGCATATTTTGTCCCACCGCCCCAACGCATGTGTGGGATCCGTCTGTCGGGAGGGTGTGCTGCTAAACCACAGCTTTAGACCCTTGCAGGGCAGCCTCTTTCGCCAGGTGAAAACCCTGCTGCGCCATCCCCAACTGGATCTGCTTTTGGCGGAAGCCGACGAAGAGACCCTGGAGCGGGAGGGCTTGGCCTACGAAGGCAGCGATCTGGTGGTGCTGCGGGATCCCTCCGATCAAGAGCTGCAAACCCTGAAACGGGATCTCAACCCCGGCGGCGCCCTCTTCCTGCAGCGGGGATCCACCCTAACTTTGACGGTGGCGGGCCAGGCGGAGCGATTTGAATTGCCGGGGACAGACCTTCAGATGGGGATCCTGCTGCGCTCCATGACCCTGCGGATCATCTGCAGAACCATTAGCCAGATGCTGAAGAACTGGTCTGGCTGAGGGGTTTTGGATTTTCTTCAGATTCTTGTAAAAGGGTAGGCAAAACAAGGGATCCCTGCTGGGGAAAAAGGCCGGCCAGCCAGTCAGCTCTACACCCCTCGGAAAGAAGCGCTATCATAGAAGTCCGTCGAATAAACTCCCTTCGTAAAACCTCGCGAGGCAGATCGGATGGATTGGGTAGAAAAGGTGCTGGAAAAGATCCGGGAATGGGTGGAACGTGTGATCGACACCCTGCTGGGGAACCCCCAGCCTCAACCTGCTCCCATTCCGGTAGAAGATGGATCCCATCGTCGTCGTTAATCCGACTGCCATTGCCCCCGGCGGCGAGCCTCTCAGCCTCTTGGTACTGCATGGCCCCAACCTCAACCTGCTGGGGGTGCGAGAGGTGGGCATCTACGGCTCAGTATCCCTAGAGCAGATCGATCAGGCTCTGCATCGGCAGGCAGAAATGCTAGGGGCGAAGCTGGAGATTCTCCAGTCCAACCATGAGGGGGTGCTCATCGATGCCATTCACCGTGCCCGCCAGCAGCATGTCGGCATTCTGATCAACCCTGGGGCCTATACCCACACCAGCATTGCTCTCCGAGATGCCATTGCAGCCGTAGGATTGCCCACTGTGGAAGTCCACCTAAGCAACATCCATCGCCGCGAGCCCTTCCGCCAGCACTCTTACATCGCCGCCGTAGCGATTGGGCAAATCAGTGGTTTTGGGGCGCAAAGCTACCTGTTGGGGCTACAGGCTCTGGTGCAACACCTGCGCCTGCAATCTGTGTAGGATCTGTGTAGGTGCCCTCAGCTCTCCAGGAACTCCTGCACGGCTGTGCGAATAAAAGCTTCATCCTCGGGGTTTTGATGAGGATTACCGGCCCGGTGCCCCCAAATGGAGGGGATGATCTTGTAAACCGCGTTCGGGATCCATTCTGCCTCAGCCCGACAATCTTCTGGGGTGAAATACAAATCCGTCTGGGCGGGCATCACCAATGTTTGGGCCTGAATTGCCCTCAAAGCAGCCCGATAATCTCCCCGGTGAATGGGGTTGTCGCTGATATCGCAGCGGATCCAAGTTTCGATCATCGATAGCAAATTCTGCGGATCCCGGCGGCGGTAATTGGCCTCCCAGCCTCGCTCTAGATAATCTTCGAGAGAGGCATACCCCAAGGATTCATAGCATTTTTGGTTGAAAAAAGGTTGGGAAACAGCCCAACTGGCGTAGATGTGGGCAAAAGCTCGCAGGCCCCGCTCTGGGACACCCGTAAATCGACGACCGTTCCAGGCGGGATCGGCAGTTAGGGCTGAGCGCAAACTCTCCAGAAAAACCCGATTGTGAACTGTGGTCTTGGCGGTGCCACAGAGGGCTACGATCCGTTCCACCCGCTCAGGAAACAGGGATCCCCAGTGATAGGCTTGCTGAGCCCCCATCGACCAGCCGTAGATCAGGCGGATGCGTTCGATCCCAAAGTGTTGGCGAATCAGGCTCTCCTGCAGGCGCACATTGTCCCAGTGGCTAAACCAGAAGCCATCTTCCCGCAAGCCACAGGCTGGATCGTTGCTGGGGGAAGTGGAAAGGCCATTGCCCAGCATATTGGGAATGAGGATAAACCACCGCTGCGGGTTGAGGATGCCGTCGGAACGAATCAGCCACTCCAGGTCGGGATGCTGAGCCCCATAGGAGGTGGGGTAGAGGATCAGGTTGTCTTTTCGGGGGGAAAGAGTCCCGTAGGTGGCGTAGGCGAGCGTGATTTGGGGCAGTTGGATCCCGCACTGTAGCTGAAAATCGTTCAGGCTCCAGGTGTAGTGAGTCATGCCTGAAATTGTTCAATCACCTGACGATGAACCCGCACATACCCCTGCCCTAGATGAGCCAGATGGGGCTTGAGGTATTGATGGGCATCGGCCAAAGCATGAAATGGAATGGAGGGGTAAAGGTGATGCTCAGCATGGTAAGGCATATTCCACATCAAAAAGCGGATTGGCCAAAGGGTAAGGGTGGTACGGGTATTGGAGAAGGGATCCTCGGTTTGGCTACAGCCCGTGTGCTCTGCCAGCAAAATGAAGCGCAAGATCGGCTGCCCTACCGCCAAAGGCAACAGCCACAGCCACACTATCCAGGGATCCCCCAGCAGAAAGGAGAGCAAGCTCCCAAGGCCGTAGACCCCTAGCTGCAACCGCACCGAACGAATGACCTCTTGGCGGGCCGATTCAGGAATGTAGGGATAGCCTTGCAACTGGCCGCTGGCTATGCGGATGTAGGTCTTCACCTTGCCGATCCACCAAGTCAAGCCGCTCAGCTCAAGCAAATACTCCGGCCAGCTCTGGGGTTTGGGATCCTCCAGCTCCGGATCCTTGCCCGGAATCTGGGTATAGCGGTGGTGCCATTTGTGGTATCGGCGATAAAAAGTGCTGTTGTAAAATGAGAGCAAGCCCGCCACCCAGGCTACCCCGTCATTCAGTTTTGGGCTGGCAAAAGCGGTGCGGTGTACACATTCATGCAAAGCAGCAAACATCGTCGCCAAACTGGCCCCGTAAACCACCAGCGCCGGCAGGGCAATCCAGCCATTGACACCTTTCTGGGTCACCCACAGGCTGCCACTCACCGCCATCACCGCCAAATGTCCCAAAAGCTGCCGGAGCCCGGCTGAATTGGAGCGGACATTCAGTTGTCTGAGGCGCTCGCTCGGGATCAACCGTTGCGGATCCGGCAAAATCGGTGTTGTCTCGACAGCCATGGCCTGTTCTTGTGAGCTACGAGAATGGATAGAAGTTATCCAATATCAAACCGAGGCCAGACCTTTCCGCCTGTGTCCAAGACAACAAAACCCTGGACCAAACTCCTAACCATGACTGCGGGGATCCGGCTGACTGGGGAGGGCGCGCCTGCCCCGCTCCAGCTCAGACACCGGCCCGATGTTGGTCAACTGCAGGGGCTGTCCAGTTGCCAGAGCCAACACATTGGCTCGCAGAATCGACGGCGGCTGTTCGCCAATCGCCGATCCCAGCACTTCTCCCTGCCGATCCAAAAACAGAAAATGAGGGATGCCGTTCACCCGGTAGCGGCTCAGCTCCGGCAGCCACTTGGGATTATCCACATTGAGCATGACAAAGTTGACTTGATCGGCAAATTCCTGTTTCAGGCTGGCCAGGAGGGGTGCCATGGCACGACAGGTGCTGCACCAATCGGCATAAAACTCCACCAAAGAAGGTTTGCCATTGGCCTGAGCTTGCTCCCAAGGTATGGCCTCTTGGGCTAGAGCCTCTAGGTTGCTGCCCGCCTGACGACCCTGGCTGGCCAAAAACAAACCCACCGCTAAGAGCACAGCTGCCGCGGCAACCAGCCCGTTGCGCAACCGTTTTGCCCAGTCTTCCTTCATCCTTCCTCACCTTGCCATCCGCTGGATCTGACCTTAGCCGTCGCCTTCACCGTTTTAGCATCCCCCTCTCTCCCCCTGATGAGACCGATGAGTCCGGAGGCGCCTCTTGTCTGTTCTGCCTTGGGCAAGGATCCCGGCTGGAGAAGAGGGCCAGGTGAGCGATAATGGGTGCGGCGTTTGCACCGATGGCTCAGCGATGCGCATCTCCTTGAAGTGGCTGCGAGAACTGGTGGATTTCCAACTTTCACCCGAAGAACTGGGAGAGGCCCTCACCCTGGCGGGGTTTGAAGTGGAAGAGATCGAAGACCGCCGCACCTGGGCAGATGGGGTGGTTTTGGGCAGGATCCTGGCTGCCGAGCCTCACCCCAACGCCGACAAGCTGCAGGTTTGCCAGGTGGACTTGGGATCCGATCGGCCTGCCACCATTGTCTGTGGAGCCGCCAACGCCCGCGCCGGGATCCTGGTAGCAGTGGCCACGCCCGGCACCCATTTGCCCGCCCTCTCCCTCACCATTGCCAAAGCCGACAAGCGGGGGGTGATCTCGGAGGGCATGATCTGCTCTCTGGCCGAGCTGGGGCTGGAGAAATCTTCCGAAGGGATCCACGAATTCCCGCCCGACTTGGATCTGGAGGTTCATCCGCTTGGCTCTGATGTGCGCCCCCTTCTAGGCTTGGACGATGTGGTGCTGGATCTCACTTCCACCGCCAACCGGGCCGATGCCCTGAGCATGGTGGGGATCGCCCGCGAAGTGGCTGCCCTCACCCGCAACCCGCTGCGCCTGCCCCCCGTCAAGCCTCTTCAGGCCAAGCCCATCCCCAACTTTCAGTTGCGCATTGCCGACGCCAAAGCCTGCCCCGCCTACAGTGGCGTGTTGATCGAAGGGGTGAAAGTCGGCCCTTCCCCCGACTGGCTAAAACACCGACTGGCCGCTGCCGGCATGCGATCCATCAACAATGTAGTGGATATTACCAATCTGATCCTGCTGGAATGGGGCCAGCCCTTGCACGCCTTTGACTGGGAGCGCCTGCTCCAGGTCATGGGCAAGAAAAAACCCACCATCGAGGTGCGCTTGGCCCAGCCGGGAGAAACCTTAAAGACCTTGGACGGCCAAACCCGCACCTTGCAAGCCGACAGTCATCTCATTGTGGCCGGCAGCCAACCGGTAGCTCTGGCCGGGGTCATGGGAGGGGAAGAAACCGAAGTCAGCTCGACCACCACTCGCATTTTCTTGGAAGCAGCCCTATTCGATCCAGCGGTGACGCGGCGCTCGGCCCGGTCTCAAGGTCTGCGCACCGAGGCTTCCACCCGCTATGAGCGAGGGGTTAACTTTGCCACCCTCGATCAGGCCCGGGATCGGGCGGTGCAGTTGATCCTGGAACTGGCAGGGGGAGCAGTGGCCGGCCTCACCACCTTTGACCAGCGGCCCCCCCTGGAACGCACCCTGAAATTGCGGCTGTCGCGGCTGATCGATGTGTTGGGGGACGAGGTGCAGGCGGCGGATGTGGAGGAGATCCTATCTGCCTTGGGCTTTCAGCTCTCCCGTTGCGAAGGGGCCAATTCCCAGAGTGCCCTCTCCCCCGCTACCGAGACGGCAACCGTGGCCAGCTGCGTTTGGCAGGTCGTCGTTCCCCCCTATCGCCTGCGGGACATTGAGCGGGAGATCGACCTCATCGAGGAGTTTGCCCGTCTCTACGGCTATGACCGCTTCTCAGAAACCCTACCCACCGAGCCGCAGGTGGGATCCCTTTCGGCGCGGGAAACGTTCACCCGCCAGATCCGAGAAGTGCTGCGCGGCATTGGCCTGACAGAGGTATATCACATCTCCCTCTGCCCAGCCGAGGAGGATGGATCTTTGGTGAGGATTGCCAATCCACTTTCGCCTGAATATTCAGCCGTGCGCAATGCGCTACTTCCCGGCCTGGTGGAGGCCTTCCGCTTCAACTGGGATCAAGGCAACGGCCCGCTCCAAGCCTTTGAAATCGGTCGTGTTTTTGCCCATGCCCTTCCCCCCAACCCCCACCCTTACCGGGAAGCTGAGCATATTGGCGGTATCTTGGGCGGGGATCCCAATCCCCACGATTGGCAGCACCGCAACCGACCCATGGACTGGTTCGAGGCCAAGGGGCTGCTGGTCTCCGCTCTGGAGCGGCTGGGATTTGGCCCGGAGTTTCGTCTGGATCCCCCTGAAGAGCAATCGTCCCTGCTTCACCCCGGTCGCCAGGCCAGTTTGTGGATTGAGGGATCCCGCATCGGTTTGTTCGGGCAACTGCACCCCCGCCTCTGTCAGGAAAAGGGGCTGCCAGATCAGGTCTATGGGTTTGAGCTGCAGTTGGATCCCTTGCTGGAAAGCCTGGAGAGACGGGGCATTGTGCAATTTGTCCCCTTTTCGCCCTTTCCTGCTGCCGATCGGGATATCGCCTTCTTTGCGCCACTCGACCTTGCCGTTGGTGAGATCGAGAAGGTTATCCGTCGAGCGGGCGGAGAACTTCTCCAATCGGTGCAGCTTTTCGACGAGTACCGGGGCCAAGGAGTACCTGCAGGGCAGCGCAGCCTTGCCTTCCGCCTAGTGTACCGCGCTCCCGATCGCACCCTCACGGATGCGGAGGTAGAAGCTCTGCAAAACCAGGTGAGGGCGCAGTTGGCAACACAATTTCCGGTGACCTTGCGCAGCTAGCCGACCCCTCTGTAGCTACTATAACATCCTCCCGGCGCTCGTCCTGTGGACAGGGCGCGGGCTACCCTTCCCGTCAGCAGGACGGAGTCCTTA
>NZ_JANSHS010000045.1:0-19167 GCF_047461695.1 Synechococcus sp. R6-7 | reverse complement strand
CAGGGTTTTGGGGGTTAGAGGCATGCTCTTTCCCAAAAGACAAAGGGAATAGGAATCCAAGTTTCACTGCCGTTGAGAATGGGTCGGTTGCGCCGCTTGTATCTGGGTGCCACTTGAAATAGTAGGTATAGCATCTTTTTCGAGAGTTTGAAATAAAATACCGATTTTTGGGCCACTATTTTGTTTTGTCGACCAAGTTTAAGTTTGCCGATCAACATCAGGGTTTTGGCCGGAGCGCAGCCGTTCGATTTCTTCTCTTGCCCGCTGGATAGCGCCGCAGTTGTCTACTGCTGCCCAGGTGGAGGCCAGAAACAGTCCGGGTAGGGAAACCTCTCCCTCGTCGTCGCTAAACAACACGCCGATGAAGAGACACCACCCCAGAAAGATCATCAGAGCTTTCCACCGCCGCGTGTAAATGTAGGCTGCAAAAGCAAGCAGAATGGACAAAAAGATCGCCACCCCCTGAGACTTTTGAGAAAGGGCATAGGTACGACGAATTTCTGCATCCGCTCTTTTTTGATCTTCTTGCCGCAGCAACTCTTGTAGATGTTCGTCCATAGGCCACCCAAACCTGACGGCCTCATCTTAAAAATCCTTGGAAGCCCCCTGTTCAAAGACAATTGTTCGGGATCCCTGTTGGGGGAGAACGGCAGGAAAAGAGAGGAGAGGTTGGCCACCCCCCCTTCTCGAGTTCCCAACTTCTGTAGAATGGGAAAGCTCGTCTCAATCTCTTATTGCAGGCTACAAGGCCCGGACGGACTCTGCCATGACCTCAGCTTCTTTTGCTTTTTCCCCTCGTGTTTTGGATCCCCTTGACCCGCAGGTGCGTCCGGATCCCCAGGGGCGGTTTGGGCCGTTTGGGGGCAGGTTTGTGCCGGAAACCTTGATGAGCGCCCTAACGGAGCTGGAGGAAGCCTTTGAGCATCACTGGCGGGATCCCGACTTTCGCGCCGAGTTTCACAGCCTGCTGCGGGATTTTGTTGGGCGGCCCAGCCCCCTCTACTTTGCCCAGCGGCTAACCGAATACTACGGTGGCCCGCAGATCTACCTCAAACGGGAAGATCTCAACCACACCGGCGCCCACAAGATCAACAACGCCCTTGGCCAAGTGCTGCTGGCGGTGCGCATGGGCAAGCGGCGGGTGATCGCCGAGACCGGCGCCGGGCAACATGGGGTGGCCACGGCAACCGTGTGCGCTCGTTTTGGGCTGGAATGCGTTATCTACATGGGGGCACTGGATATGGAGCGGCAGGCCCCCAACGTGCAGCGAATGCGCCTGCTGGGTGCTGAGGTGCGGGGAGTGGAATCGGGCACGCGCACCCTCAAAGACGCCCTCTCCGAGGCCATCCGCGACTGGGTAACCAACGTGGAGACCACCCACTACGTCATCGGCACGGTGGCGGGGCCCCACCCTTACCCGAAGCTGGTGCGGGCCTTTCACGATGTCATTGGCCAGGAGACGCGGCAGCAGTGCCAGGAAAAATGGGGAGGGCTGCCGGATGTGCTGCTGGCCTGTGTGGGGGGTGGATCCAACGCGCTGGGGCTGTTCAACGAGTTTGTCCGGGATCCAGGGGTGCGACTGATCGGCATCGAAGCCGCCGGAGAAGGGCTGCACACGCCCCGCCACGCCGCTACCCTCAACCGCGGTCGCATCGGGGTCTTGCACGGGGCGATGAGCTACCTGCTGCAGGATGAAGAAGGTCAGGTGCAGGAGGCCCACTCCATCAGCGCTGGCTTGGATTATCCTGGCGTGGGGCCAGAGCACAGCTACCTAAAAGAAATCGGGCGGGCCGAGTACTACGCGGTTACTGACGACGAAGCGGTGGAAGCGCTGCTGCTGCTGTCGCGCCTGGAGGGGATCATCCCCGCCCTGGAGACAGCCCACGCTCTGGCCTATCTGAAAACCCTGGCCCCGCAGCTCGGCCCTCAGCAGCGGGTGGTGGTCAACTGTTCTGGGCGCGGCGACAAGGATCTAAACACCGTTTTCAAGTATTTGCAGCAGCGGGGACGTAGCTTCTAGAGTACGGCTGAGAATCTTCTCTTCCTTTGTTGTGACCCCCAACGGATCCCCTCTGGTGTCCACCTGCCAAGTTCCCTTCGCCATTCGATTGCTGGGTCTTCTCGGCCTGCTCCTGGCTGCGGGGCTGGGGTTGTGGACGGGATCCGTGGGTGGTCCGCACCGCTGGCACAACCGCACGGGCGAGACGGAGTTCAATAAGGACTCCGTCCCGCTAACGCGATCAGCAGGGATCCCCTCTCCCAGCCGGCGACAACCTCTCCCTGACACCCTGCCGGCGCTGGCGCGTCAGGCCATTGCCTACTACTTCGCCACCGGCCAGGTGCTGCCACCTCCAGAGGAGATCCCGCCCCACTGGCGGCGCTCTGCGGGGGTTTTTGTAACGGTGAGTACAGAGGGTCGGCCCCGCGGCTGCTGGGGCAGCTTGGATCCCAGCGGCGAGGACCTAGTCAGGGCCACCATCCGGGCGGCGGTGGGGGCAGTCACCCGCGATTGGCGCTACGTACCTCTGCAACCCGGGGAGCTGGAGTCGGCCTCCATTCAGGTAGCCATTGTGCGGCGGGTGGTGCCCATTGCGTCGGCGGGACGGAGTCCTTTTGCCGCTGTGGAGCAGGTGGATCCCACCCGCATGGGCCTATTTGTCCGCTCTGGAACCCGGGGAGCGGTGTTGCTGCCGGGAGAGGCTTTGACGACAGAATGGCAGCTTGCTACCGCTAAGAGGTTGGCCGGGATCCCTGCCGACCAGCCGGTGGAGCTGTTTCGCGTGGAGGCAGAGCTGTTGCATGAGTTTTGAGGAGGGGGCAGATCTCAACGCTTCGCACTGTTGTCGTGAGTGGCTGGCAGCCGTGCTGGGCAACACTCACGTGCGCTGGGGTTGGTTTGTGGAGGAGACCCTGGTGAAGGTGGAGCGGTTTCCTGCTCACCAGCCCTTGTCCTGGCCGCAGCAGACAGAGCTGTGGCTGGCTCCTGTGGGCTCTGCTCCCCTGCCGTCGGAATCCCCTTGGGTGCATCGATTGGAGCTATCGCAGGTGCCGCTGCGGGATCCCTACCCGGGGTTGGGGCTGGATCGGGCTTTGGCCCTGTGGGCTGCTGGGATCCACTACGGCTGGCCCTGTTTGGTCATCGACGCGGGTACTGCCCTGACCCTCACAGGAGCTGACTCTGAAGGATCCCTGGTGGGAGGGGCCATCTTGCCCGGCCTGGGGTTGCAGGCGCAGGCGTTGGCTGATCACACAGCCCTGCTGCCCAAAGTGCAGTGGGATCCGCAGGATCCCTTGCCCCCTCGCTGGGCCAACGACACCGTGGCTGCCATCCGCAGCGGCATCCTCCACACCCTCTTGGCTGGCTTGCGCGAGTTCATTGCCGACTGGCGTCGCCGCTTTCCCCAAGGCCCCCTGCTGCTGACCGGCGGGGATGGGAAGTGGCTCCACCCTCACTTGGGCCCGCTTGACCCAGAGCTGCGCTGGGATCCCCACCTGGTGTTGCGGGGAATTGCCGGCTGCCGCCAGCTGCACCGCACTGCCCGCCACTCCCCTAGTGCAGAATAGAAAACAGTCTCTCCCAGCCGCCTGCGAGTAACGGCTTCTTGCTTGGGGATCCCATGGCCAACGGCAACTCCTTCGGTGTCCTGTTTTGCGTGACCACCTATGGCGAGTCCCACGGGGGGGCGGTGGGGGTGGTGGTGGATGGCTGCCCGCCGCGGCTGCCCTTGAGCGAGGCCGACATTCAGGCAGAGCTGGATCGGCGGCGTCCTGGCCAGAGCCCCATCACGACGCCCCGCCAGGAAGCGGATCGCTGCCAGATCCTCTCCGGGGTTTTTCAGGGCTTTACGCTGGGCACCCCCATCCACATCCTGGTGCGCAACCAGGATGCCCGCCCCCAGGACTACCAGGAGATGGCCACCACCTTCCGCCCTTCCCATGCCGATGCCACCTACCAGGCCAAGTACGGCATCCGCAACTGGCAGGGGGGCGGACGGGCCTCAGCGCGAGAAACCATTGGCCGGGTGGCTGCCGGGGCCATTGCCAAGAAGATCCTGCGCCTAGCGGCAGGGGTGGAGATCCTGGCCTACGTGCAGCGGGTAAAAGACGTGGAAGCCCAGGTGGATCCCAGCTCGGTAACTGCAGAGCAGGTGGAAGCCAACATCGTCCGTTGCCCCGATCCAGAAGCGGCAGCAGCGATGATCCAAAAAATCGAAGAGGCGGCGCGGGAGGGGGATTCCCTAGGGGGTGTGGTGGAATGTGTGGCCCGCAACGTGCCCCGCGGACTGGGATCCCCGGTGTTCGACAAGCTGGAGGCCGATTTGGCCAAGGCGGTGATGTCCCTGCCAGCCAGCAAGGGGTTTGAGATTGGCTCTGGGTTTGCCGGCACCTACCTGACGGGCAAGCAGCACAACGACGAGTTTTACATGACCCCCGGCGGCTGGCGCACCCGCAGCAACCGCTCCGGCGGCATCCAGGGGGGCATCAGCAACGGCGAAGACATCGTCCTGCGGGTAGCCTTTAAGCCCACTGCCACCATTCGCCAGCCTCAAAACACCGTCACCCTCAATGGGCAAGAGACGGTTTTGGCGGCGCGGGGACGCCACGATCCCTGTGTCTTGCCGCGGGCAGTGCCGATGGTGGAGGCGATGGTGGCCCTGGTGCTCTGCGACCACCTGCTGCGCCACCACGCCCAGTGCGGATCCCTGGTCTTGCCGGAGGTGCCCCTCCCTGTCGCCGCTGCTCCCCAGGCCTAGGAGTCCCCGGCTATGGCCAAGGCCAAAACCGTCTGGGAGTGCAGCCAGTGCGGCGAGCGCTACGCCAAGTTTTTGGGCCGCTGCGACCATTGCGGCGCCTGGAACACCCTGACGGAAGTGGTCGTCGCCCCAGCGGCCAAGTCCCCACGGGCCCAAGCCCTCGCTCCTAGGTCCAACCGCGCCAATGGGATCCCCCGGTCGGCCCTCCCCCTCTCCCAGGTCTCCTCAGATCGCCACCCTCGCCTCTCCTCCGGCTATGGCGAGTTTGACCGGGTGTTGGGAGGTGGCATTGTGCCGGGATCCCTGGTGTTGATTGGCGGGGATCCGGGCATTGGCAAGAGCACCCTGCTGCTGCAGAGCGCTGCCCACCTGGCCAAGAGCGGGCCCATCTTATACGTGTCGGGGGAAGAATCAGCCCAGCAGATCAAGCTACGCGCCGAGCGGCTGGGGGTGGAAAGCGAGCAGCTCTACCTCTTGGCCGAGACCGACCTGGAGGCCATCGTGGCGGAGATCCAGGCTCTGCAACCGCAGGTGGCGGTGATCGACAGCATTCAAGCCATCTTCTGGGGGCAACTCACCTCGGCGCCGGGATCCGTTTCCCAGGTGCGGGAATGCACCGGCCTGTTAATGCGGCTGGCCAAAAAACTGGGGGTGGCTCTGCTGATTGTAGGCCATGTTACCAAAGACGGATCCCTGGCCGGGCCGAAGGTGCTGGAGCATTTGGTGGACACGGTCTTGTACTTTGAGGGGGATCGCTTCCAAAGCCACCGCCTATTGCGCGCCGTCAAAAACCGCTTTGGGGCAGCCCAGGAAATGGGTGTTTTTGAGATGACCGCCTCTGGCTTGGTGGAGGTGGAGAACCCCTCGCAGCTTTTTTTGAGTAGCCGGGATCAGGCCATGCCCGGAACAGCCACCATCGTTGCCTGCGAGGGCACCCGCCCCTTGGTGGTGGAAGTGCAGGCCCTAGTCAGCCCCACCAGCTACAGCTCCCCCCGCCGCACCTCCACCGGCATTGAAATCAACCGCTTTTTGCAGATCTTGGCCGTTCTGGAAAAACGGGTGGGGATCCCGCTTTCCAAATACGATGCCTACATCGCCTCTGCCGGCGGCATTCAGGTGGCCGAGCCGGCTGCCGACTTAGGGGTGGCAGTGGCTGTGGCCGCCAGCTTCCGGGATCGACAGGTGGATCCCTTGACGGTCTTGATCGGCGAAGTGGGGTTGGGAGGACAGGTGCGCCCGGTGGCCCAATTGGAGCAGCGCTTGAAAGAAGCCAGCAAACTGGGGTTTCGCCACGCCATCATCCCCAACAGCCCTGTGTTGTCGGATCACGGCCTGCGCCTGAGTCGGGTGCAGCGGGTGCTGGAGGCTCTGCTCGTGGCTCTGCCCGGTTCCCAGAGCCCAGAATGAGGGCAGTTGCCCAAGAAAATCCCCTTGCACTTCATCCCGTCGCCGGGTTTTGCTGCGCCCTATCTCCAGAGGCTACGCCTGCTGCAGGAACATCGTCGGCTGCTCTGGTGGTGCCTTCATCACTTTCCCGAAGACTTTTGTTACTCTCAAAAAAGGTTACGCCTGCTGCGCGAACAGCTCAGTAGCATGAGTCAAACCCCAGCCCTCAGTTAGCAACACCAGCAACGGATCCCGGTGAGCATGGTTTCCGCACCCTCCAGCCCAGTCCAGCCCTCGATGCCAGAGACGGCATTTCCTCCGCCACCGGATAAAGGCTACACCCGCTGCGCGAACAGCGACCTGGTCATCGAGGATGATGAGCCCGCGGACAGCATTCTCTCCAAAAAGCTGCAGCGCCTGCTCACCAGCGCTCTCTACGCCTCCTTCCAGCCCAAGGCCAAAGACACCGGGGAACCGATCCCCTTTTTGGCCACGGCCAATGTCGGTCTGTTCTATGCCCTCAAACTGCCTCCCCTGATGCCCGATGTGACGCTCAGCCTGGAGGTGGCTCCCCCCGCCAGCTTTGAGCGCAAGGAAGATCGCACCTACCTGGTCTGGGAGATGGGTAAGCCGCCGGATGTGGTCATTGAGATTGTCTCCAAGCGCAAAGGGGAAGAGCTGGGCCGCAAACGCAAAGACTATGCCCGCGCCGGCGTCAGCTACTACGCGGTCTACGATCGCACAGCGGGCGTAGCCTCTCCCTTGCGGCAACTAAGGGAACTGCAGGGATCCCCTCTGGCCCTTTTTCAGCGGCGGGGAGGTGAGTTTGTCCCCTTCGCGTCCACATGGCTGGAGGACAAAGGACTCCGTCCCGCTAACGCGAAAGGACTCCGTCCCGCTAACGCGATCGCACCGCCGGCAGCCTGAAAAATCCCGTCCCTAACGGGGCTTCCATTGTCCATTGCCTATCCACCGCCATGTCTACCCTCCCCAGCAGCAGCGAAGCCGCCCAACGGGCCGCCCGATTGGAAAAAGCCCAACACCTGCGGGAACAAGGGATCCCGCCCTATGCCTATTCTTTTCCTGTTACCCATCTGGCTGCCGAGCTGCAGGAGCAATTTGCCGACCTAGAGCCCGGCGGCGAGCGGGAGGATGTGCAGGTGGCGGTGGCCGGGCGGATCCGGGCGCGGCGGGTCATGGGCAAGCTGGCTTTCTTTACCCTTCAGGATCGCTCTGGCACCATTCAGCTTTATCTAGACAAGAAACGGCTGACGGAGCAGATGGGGGAGCTGGCCTTCAAGAACCTGGACAAGCTCCTCGACGTTGGCGATTGGCTGGGGGCCAAGGGCTGCCTCAAGCGTACCGAAAAAGGGGAATTGTCGGTGCGGGTGGATGAATACCAAGTGCTAACCAAGGCGCTGTTGCCGCTGCCGGACAAGTGGCACGGCCTGCGGGATGTGGAGAAACGCTACCGCCAGCGCTACGTCGATCTCATCGTCAACCCTGAGGTCAAGCAGACCTTGCTCGACCGCGCCCAGATCATCCGCTCCCTGCGGCAGACTCTGGAAGAGCGAGGTTTTGTGGAAATTGAGACGCCAGTGTTGCAGGTGATCCCCGGCGGGGCGGAGGCGCGGCCTTTTGTTACCCACCACAACGCCCTGGATCTGGATCTCTACTTGCGCATTGCCACCGAGCTGCACCTGAAGCGGCTGGTGGTGGGCGGGATCGAGCGAGTCTATGAAATTGGGCGGGTCTTTCGCAACGAAGGCATCTCCACCCGCCACAACCCGGAGTTCACCTCTCTAGAGGCCTATCAAGCCTTCGCCGACTACCACACCATGACGGAGCTGACGGAAACCCTGGTCTGCAACGCCGCCCTGGCGGTGCAGGGATCCCTGCAGCTCACCTACCAAGGGGAAGCCATCGACCTCACCCCTCCCTGGCGACGGGTGACGATGCAGGAGCTGGTGGAGGAGGCCACTGGCATTTTCATCGATGTGGAAAAGGGATGCCCTGAAGAGCTCTTGCCGGCCTTGGCCGCCCAAGGGATCCCCGATCTCTCCCCCCAGGACTCCCCCGGCCAGTTGCTGGTCAAAGCCTTTGAGCACTGCTGCGAGAGCCGCCTGCGCCAGCCCACCTTTGTTCTGGACTACCCCCTGGATGTGTGTCCCCTCACCAAGCCCCACCGCAGCAAACCGGGGTTGGCCGAGCGCTTCGAGCTGTTCATCGTTGGGCGGGAGACGGCCAACGCCTACTCAGAGCTCACCGATCCGGTGGATCAGCGGCAGCGGCTGGAGGCCCAGGCAGCCCTGAAGGCAGCCGGCGATGAAGAGGCCCACTTTCTGGATGAAGACTTCCTCACGGCCTTGGAATATGGCCTGCCCCCCACCGGCGGCCTGGGCGTGGGGATCGACCGCTTGGTGATGCTGCTGTGCGACGCTCCCAGCATTCGCGATGTCATTGCCTTTCCGCTGCTGCGGCCCGAGACGGGAGAAGTGGCGGAGGAGGCTTGAGCCGATCCCTCTAACTGTCCATTCAAATCCCATCGATTTCTAAGAGAGGTTGGAGGTGGCCGCGGCGACGGCGCGGAGCCTTTGGGAAGTGTCTCAACCTATTTTGAAATAACTAGCGATAACGTCTTCCAAAAGCCGACCTTCGTACCCTTGCATCTGGAGGGCAGCCTGGAAATCCTGGCAGGCTCTCTGCCAATCCCCAAGGGCAGTCCGGGCCAGGGCGCGGTTGAGGTGGGCCTTGAGGTGGCAGGGATCCCTATCGCTCGCGTCAGCAGTGCAGAGTGTTATGGCTTGGTCGTAGTCGCGGATGGCCGCCGAAAAATCCCCCTGTTGGGCGTAGGCCCAGCCGCGGTTGTTCAAAACCCAGACCCGCTCCTGGGGATCCAGCTCCAGTTGCAGCAGTCGGGTGTAGTCTTCTATCGCTTTGTCCGTCTGTCCCTCGCCATCCCACAGGAGAGCTCGGTGGAGCAAAGCAGAGTGCTCCTGGGGGTTCAAGGCCAGGGCCTGCGTGTAGTCGGCAATGGCCAGCTCAGGGCAATTGGCCTGCCGGTGCAGATCCCCCCGTTGACGGTAGGCCAGGGCAGCATCGGCCACCCCCCAGTTCTGGTCGAGGCTCAGAGCTTGGTTGAGATCCGCCAATGCCGCCTCTTGATCCCCCAAAGCCAGATGCACCCTTGCCCGCAAAGCAAAAGCCTGAGAAGCCTGCGGTTGCTGCTGGATCAGCGCCGTGAAATCGGCCAACGCCCCAGCCAGATCCCCCCTCTCTTGGCGACACAAGCCCCGATACAACAGGGCTTCGGTGACCAGCACTTCTGGATCCCCTAGGCTGGCCAGCTCCAAGACCCGATCCCAATCGGCTATTGCCCCCTCCAGGTTGTGGCGCAGGCGGCGGACTTGGGCCCGCTTCAGGTGGGCCTCCAGATAGAGCTGCCGGGACTGTTCCCCGTCTTGGGCCTCTTCCTGGATGACTTGGTCGAAGTCGGATTCGGCCTGCTCCAAGGCTACGCCCGCTGCAGGAACGGTGCCGCGCACTGCCAACGTCAACAACAGAGAGCCGCGGGCCAAGCGGGCCATCCTGTGTTGGGGATCCTGCTGCAGCAGACGGTTTAGATCTTGCAAGGCCGCTAAGGACTCCCTCCCGCTTTCGCCAACGGTCTGGCCCAACTGTTGCAGGGCCTGTGCGCGGTGCCACAGCGCTTCCCTGTGGTCAGGATCCTGCTGCAAAACCCGGCTGAGATCCTGAATGGCGGAATCCCAGTTGCCCACCTGTCCATGGGCCATGCCCCGTCCCAGCCAAGCCGTCCAGTCCTGAGGATCCTGCCGCAACACCTCGTCGTAGTCGGCAATGGCCTCTGGCCACCGGCCCAGCTGTCGGCACAACTCAGCTCGCTCTTGGCGCAGATCCCGCCGTTCCGGCTGCAAGCGCACCGCCTCGTTCAACTGCTCCAAGGCCGCCTGCAGATCTCCCGTCTGGATTTGGGCCCGCGCCAGATCTCGGCGGATATCCGCCTCGGCCACTGCCGCCCCCAGGGCCAAAGCCTGGTGGTAATCCTGGATGGCCCCCAGCCCATCTCCCAGAGCAGCCCGCACTTGGCCGCGATGGAAATAAGCCAAGCCCGACTGAGGATCCCCTTGCAGAGCTTGGTCGAAATCGGCCAGCGCTCCCTGCCAATCCCCCAACCGTTGCCGTGCCATACCGCGGCGCAGATGGGCATTCAACAGCAGCTCCGGCCCGCGTGGGATCCCCCACTGCAACACCTGCGAGAAGTCCTCACAGGCTGCCGGCCAATCTTCCCGCTCAGCATGGAGTTGGCCGCGGTTGAAGTAGAGCTGAGGGTTCTGCGGATCCCGCTCCAGGGCAGCTGTATAATCCCGCAGAGCCGCTAGGGGATCCCCCAGCAGCCAATGAATTCGCCCGCGGCTGCTGTAGGCACTGGCATCTTGGGGATCCAAAGCAATGGCCTGGTTCAAGTCCGACAAAGCCGCTTCGATGTTGCCCAAGTCCAGGTGGGCAATGCCCCGGTTGAGGTAGGCTTTGGCCATTTGGGGATCCAGCTCCAGGGCGCGGTTGAAGTCTGCCAGAGCGCCGCCGGGATCCCCCAGCCCCTGGCGAGCCAAGCCCCGGCAGAGATAGGCCCGCGACAGGTTGGGATCCAGACGGAGAGCCTGTTCACAATCGGCCAGCGCCGGCTCCAGGGTGTTGCTGCTCAGGTAGGCCATGGCCCGCTGCAAGTAGAGATCCGCCTGGGCTGCCGCCTCTGCCTCAGGTAGCTCAGTGGCCTCAGCAGACCGTAGGGATATGGCCTGAGAAAAGTCTTCAACAGCCCCCTGGGGATCCCCCAACGCTTGCCGGGCCAGGCCCCGGTGGTAATAGGCTTTGCCGTGGCGAGGATCCAACTGCAGCGCTTGGGTGTAGTCCTCGACGGCCCCTTGCAAATCTGACAACTGGACCCGCGCCACTCCCCGGTTGAAGTAGGCTTCCCCGTCCTGAGGGTCCCGCTTGATCACCTCGGAAAAATCGGCTGCTGCCCCCTGCGCATCTCCCAGATGGCCGCGCACCACGCCGCGGTTGAAATAGGCCCGCACATCTTCCGGGTTGAGCTCAATGGCCCGCGAATAGTCTTCGATGGCCTGCTGCTGCTGATTGAGTTGCCGGTAAGCATTGCCACGGTTGTAGTAGGCCACCGCCCATTGTGGGTTGAGGCCGAGAGCCTGGGTGTAGTCGGCAACAGCTCCCTCGTAGTCCTCCAGCCGGTAGCGGGCAATGCCGCGGTTGAAATAGGCGCGGGCGTCCCCTGCCAGTTGAATGACTTGGGTGTAATCTGCGATGGCCCCTGCCAAGTCCCCACTTTTGTAGCGGGCGCTGCCCCGCTGGCTGTAGGCGCGGCTATTTTGGGGATCCAATTGAATGGCCAACGTGCAGTCGGCAATCGCCCCCTGGAAATCCCCTTGGCGGGCTTTCTCCTGTGCGCGGGCCAACAGGCGCGTCACCAAAACCTGATCCACCGAAACATCGCCGAGCGTCGCCTCTTGGGGAAAAGGCAACAGGGGCCGCAGCGCCTCCAACACTTCAGCAGCGGACTGGAAGCGCTCTTGCCAGTGGGGGCAGATCAGGCGATCCAAAATCTCGGCCAGCTCCTCGCTGACCTGAACCAAATCCCGCCAGAGCAGTTGGCCGGTGCGGGGATCGTCCCGGATCTTATGGGGAGGACGACCGGTGAGGGCTTGGATGGCCAGCACCCCTACGGAGTACAGGTCGCTGCAGGGCTGGGGCTTGCCGTTGAGCTGTTCGGGCGCCATGTAGCCAACCGAGCCAATCACCGTCGCCAACTGAGTTTGGCCGGGGGCATGGCTGACCAACCGCCCCACTTCCTTGACTGCCCCAAAGTCGATCAACACCAACTTGCCATCGGCATCGCGGCGCATCAGGTTGGCCGGCTTGATATCCCGATGGACGATCTGGTGGGCGTGTACGTGGCGCAGGATCTCCAAAATATCCCACAACAGTTTCAAAACCTCGGCCTCGCTCAGCGGCTTGCCCGGGATCAGCTCCTGGCTGAGATCATGCCCGGCAACAAACTCTTGCACCAAGTAAAAATCCTGATCCTGCTCGAAGTGGGCCAAAAGGCGGGGCACCTGGTCGAAGTGGTTGAGCCGGTTGAGAACCTTGGCTTCCCGTTCAAAGAGCTTGCGAGCCGTGGCCAACGTATAGGGATCCGTGGAGAGGGGGCGAAGGCGCTTGACGACGCAAGGGCTATCGAAGGTGTCTTGATCCACCGCCTTGTAGGTTACGCCAAACCCTCCTTCCCCGAGGGGATGGAGAATGCGATAGCGTCCCCTGAGCACACTTCCCGCTCTGATCTTGTCTTCCACAGCCAAGTCAGTCCCTGAGCGGCGCAGCCTTTTGCCACTACGAGCTGGCTCGATTCTGCCACAGGCGGACGCCCTTGGGCGGAGCAACCCACAGCTCCTATCCAGGGTCTTTTTCAGCTTTTTCTGTTGGCGATCTTCAATGTCTGTAACAATTCAGAGAGAAACCGCGATCTGACCTCGCCGCTCTTCAAAATCGCTGATCAGCAGTCTCACCTCGATCTGCCATTCCCCCGCCAGGGCTAGGGGCACATTTTCCACCACAAATTGGCCAGGCCCATCCGGCGCTACAGTGCGGCGTAGAGGGGGGATCCCGTGTTCCGGCAGGGAAAACCCAAGGGTCAATTCCTGAGCCGGGACTCCCTTCACCTCAGCCCGAATTTGATTTTCCCCAGGACGACAGGGCAGAATCCTCAGGTGCAGGCTGCCTTCCGGCCAGTTCAAGCGCTCTTCACAACTGGTCTGCAAGCCCGACTCCAGTGGGGATCCCATGCCGTGCCTTCCATTACTGGGAGGAGCCTGGGCCACCAAGAAGCTGGTCAAGGCCAGCACCAGCATCAGCCCCACCAACTCCAGGCGGACGATCCGGCGCAGCGACCGGCCCACCGTCTGCCCACCCTGTTGCAATGCCGGCACCAGCCGAAACTTGTTGTGGGCGCCCAACCCCACCATCATCAGCACCAGCAGCAGCTTGGCCCAGAGATACTGCCCATACGGATGATCCCAGTCCCAGCCGCGGTGGATCCCACCCATCCCCACCCCCGCCAGGATAAGCCCCGGTACCGCCCAGGTGGCCACGTCAGAAAACCGTTGGATGATGCCTACAGATGGGTAGGGAGCAGATTCCTTGCCCAGCAGGCGCTCCAGCCCCCACAACCCTCCCAACCAGAAAGCTGAACCGGCCAGATGCAGCCCCAGCAGCGCCATTGTCCCCATCGGATGCTCACTGGTGAGAGCATGGCCAATGGGCAAAAAGGAGCCGAGCACCAACACCGACCCCATACCGCTGGCCCAGACGGCACCTCCCTCACAGGCCCAGATCAGGATCCCTAGCCCCACCAGCCGCAGCCCTGTACCCCAACCGTAGGGAGAAAGCATCACACGCAGCAGCTCTCGCCCATTAAAGTAAGGGTAGAGCTGGGCCAAATGCAGACTGAAGGCCACCACGGTCAAGCTGAGGGTGATCCAAGCTGTCGCAAAAGCCCAAGATAAGGGCTCCGCCCCGCTGACGCGATCAGAATCGGCGAAACTGCTCCGCTGCCCCCGCAACAGTCGCCACCAGCCCAGCACCCCCACCACAAAAAGGCTGCCCAAGTAGATCCCCCAGCGCACCCCCACCAGCGGCCAGTACAAGGGATCCCTTCCTTGAAGATGGGTCGCCCTCACCGTCTGAACTCGCTCCGGATCCGCTCCCACCAGGAAAACAAACGAACCGCTTACCGGATGAGAATCGGCAGAAATGGCCCGCCAGCTGACAATGTAAACCCCCTCTGGGATCTCCTGGGGCAGATCCCCCTGCGGCGCGTTGCCGGTGCTCACCACGTTTTCCAAAGCTAGCGCCCGTCCGCTGCTACCCAAAACCTGGAGTTGCGTGATCCGCACCGGCTCATTGAAGACCAGCCGCACCTGTGTCGGCGCTTCCTGCAGCACCGCCCCATCCTCTGGGAAGGTGGAGAGCAAGCTGGCATGGGCAAAAGCGGGCTGGATCCCGGCCACCCACAGCAAGGCGCAGAGGATCCCAGACCAAATCCAAGCAAAACCCCTTTTGGGATGAAACATGCTCCTAAGCAGACCGCTTAGCGGGTACCGTGACCATGCCCATGTCCATGCCCGTGGCCGTGCCCATGTCCACTGTCTCCACCTGTCAGCTTCAGCAGCGGAGCCGGCTCCGGCAAACTGTTGGGATCCTCGCCAGGCTGAGCCACCTGAATCCAGCGGTACATGCCCTGCTCGCACTCCTGAATCACTGGGATGGGGATGACCTCACCGGGGCGATTCGGCAGCTTGAGGCTGATGCTGAACTCATCCATGAACTCATCGGGCAGCGAGCCGCCGCTCCAGATCACCTCGGCAACCGTTTCGGTAATCATCTTCCCATGCGACTCATAGGGGGTCTCCAGCGGCTTTTTGACCGTCTCGATTTTCCACAGGGGATGCACCATCGGCTTCACAGAGACGAATCCCTCCGGAATCTGCACCCGCAGGCGCACGGTCGGGGATCCATCGCAGCCATGGGGCACCCGAAAGGTGAGCTTGGCAAAGCTGCCCGCCGGGGCCTCTTTGGGATGGACGGTGACATGGGCCCAGGCAGAGGAAAGGGGTAAAAAACTCATTCCCAGGGCCAGCAGAGATTTCTTGGCCAGGGTCAAGTAACTTTGCAGACTGAACATTCGCAGATGCTCCTTACAAGCCTGTAGAGAAAGAGAAAAATGCAGTGTTTGTTGGTCAAAACCTAGGGGTGGTGATGGGATCCGTGGGATTCCGTTATGCTCATGCTGTGCTGTCCCCAACTGGCTAGGCCCATCGACACCAGGCCGGCACTGGCCAAGCCCATCGACACCAGCCCGAACGAGAGCGCTCCCATAGCCACCAGGCCGATAGAGAGGATGCCGTGAGTCACCACGCCGATGGCCACTACCCCATGGGCAGAAATGCCCACCGCCACCAAGCCATGGGCTCCCACGCCAACCGACAGGATTTTGCGGCGGGATCCCTTCCCTTCACATCCCTGCTCGTGAGGCAGCCGCTCCGCCGGGCTTTCCTGCAGCAAGGCTGGATCTTGAGTCTTCTCTTTGGCCACTAGCCTTTACTCCAGTTGTGCTCAGCGCGATCCAAGACATAGGCCGCCACTGCCTCGATCTCCTCCGGCTTGAGGATCTTGGCAAAAGCCGGCATGGCTCCTTTGCCGTTTCTCACCTGGGCCTGGATCAGCTCAGGGGTATCCACGTGGTACTCATGAAGAGCCGCCAGAGAAAGGTTTTTCGCTGCCACCAAAGTGTTGCGCCCGTTCAAGTGACAACCCACACATTTGGCCTGAAAGACCTTGGCTCCCAAGGCCAAATCAGGCTCAGCAGAAGCCATTTGCGGGCCTAAAAAGAGGGCAAATACTGCCACCAAAAGCCCGATAAAAAGGTTGATCATTCGCATTTTCATCTCAGGGACTGACCGAAAACTAGCCTTTAAGGCCCGCCCATTATCCCAAGCCCGTTGGGCCAGGTCAAAAGACAGCCTGTCGAGCTTCCCCCGGCTACCATAAGGTCAGGATCCCCCGAAGCCATGAGCGGTCTGCCCCCCGATTTCATTCAGTTGGTGCGCCAAAAGGCCGACCTCGTGGAAGTGGTGGCCGAAAAAGTGGTGCTGCGCAAGCAGGGAAAGAATTTCGTTGGGCTCTGCCCTTTCCACAACGACCACAAACCCAGTTTTCAGGTCAGCCCCAGCAAGCAGATCTACAAGTGCTTCTCCTGCGGGGCAGGGGGAGATGTGCTGCGCTTTGTCATGCAGACCGAGCATCTCTCCTTTGCTGAGGCCGTGCGCCACTTGGCGCGGCGATACCACATCCCTCTGCCCACTCGCCACACCGAGACACAGCCCTTGGGATCCCTTGATGAGCGGGAGCTCTCCCACCGGGAAAAGCTGCTGGAGATTTTGGCCATGGCTGCCGATTTTTATCGGCATGCCCTCCGATCCCAGCTAGGATCCGCCGCCCGCCAGTACCTGCACAGCCGCCACCTGAGCGAAGAAACTTTGCAAAAATTTCAAATCGGCTTTGCTCCCCCCGGCTGGCAATCTCTCTACGAATACTTGGTCAACCACAAGCGCCAACCGGTCAAACTTTTAGAAGAGGCTGGATTGCTGGTTCCCCGCCAGCAGGGATCCGGCCACTACGACCGCTTTCGCAACCGGATCATGCTGCCCATTTTCGATGTGCAGGGGCGGGTGATCGGGTTTGCCGGCAGAGCCTTGGGGGAGTCAGGACAGCCCAAGTACCTCAACTCTCCAGAAACAGAGCTCTTCAACAAAAGCCAGGTGGTCTATGGCCTCAACTTTGCCCGCGATGCCATTGCCAAGGCCGATCAAGTCTTGGTGGTGGAAGGCTATTTCGATGTCATCGCCCTGCATCAGGCGGGGGTTGCCTATGCCGTAGCCGCTATGGGCACCGCTTTGACGCCCCACCAGGTGAAGATCCTGCTGCGCTACACCCAATCGAAGCGACTGATTCTCAATTTTGATGCGGATCGGGCCGGTTTGAACGCCGCCAACCGAGCCATTGAAGCCGTTGAAGAACAAGCGCGGCGCGGAGAAATTGAGCTGCGCATTCTCACCCTTCCTGAGGGCAAAGATGCCGACGAGTTTTTGCGGGAGTACAAGAGCTCGGCCCCGCCGACGCGAGCGGTTTCTGAACTGCAAACCCTGATCGAGCAAGCTCCCCTGTGGCTGGATTGGCGAATTGAACAGGTGTTGGCCGGTCGGGATCTGAGCCGGGCCACCGATTTTCAGCAGGCCCGTCAAGCCCTTGTGCAACTGCTGGCCGGTTTGGGTGGACAATGGCGCTCTTTGTATTTGCACAAAGTGGCAGAATTGCTCAGCCGCGGCAACGGTCGCCTCAGTCGAGATTTGGAAGAAGACCTGCGCCGAGCCGTGCGGCAGTACCGCTGGGCCAAACCCCGGCAACCTTCCCTCAATAAGGGATCCAAACTCTTGCAATCTGAGTCCCATCTTTTGCAGATCTTTCTGCATTTTGGCGAGTATCGCCGCGAAATTCGGCAAACTTTGCTGGAGCGGGAGCTGCAATTTAGCTTTCGCCCCCACCGCGAGTTGTGGCAGCGGATCTTGGAGCTGATCTCGGCTCAGCCGGAGCTGGAAGAGCAAGAAGAGACGTTGCTGACGGCTTTGCGCACCCTCTGTGCCCAAGATGAGCAGCTCAACGAGCGCCTCAGCCATCTGCTTTGGCTGGACGAAAACACCCGCGTAGCTCTGATGCGTCCGCAGATGGTGGTGCGGGCCGCCATTGCCAACATGGAGCTGGAAATTCGCCAGAAACGCTACCGCTATTGGACCCAACTGTGGGATCAAGCCTTTTCCGAGGGCAACACCGCCCTGGCTGCCCAGTACCAGGCCAGCATCCAGCAGGAATACCAGGCGATTCAGGCGCTGCAGCGGCAGGTGCAACTGAGCTTGGAAGACCTGTCGGAAACTGCACTGGCCGAAGATCTATAGTCATTTCGATTTAAACCTAAACCCATAACCCAATACGGGGCCAGAAGGCTTCCCTCAATAGCCCAGGCGTCTCACCCTAAACTGAACAGCACTCTAAACTGAACGACTGTAGTGGCTGATGGACGGCCTGTTGGTGCTCAAAAGGGCTTCGCTCCCCTAGCGCGAGATCAGCTCCGCTTGCAACCGCTCCCGGGCCACCTGCAAAGCCTCTGCCAATTTCTCCGGCTGTTTGCCCCCAGCTTGGGCCAAGTTGGGCCGTCCGCCGCCGCCCCCTCCGGTGAGTTTGGCAATCTCGCCGATGAAGGATCCCGCCTTCAGGCCAAGTTGCTGCACAGCAGGGCTAAAGGCAGCCACCAGGCTGACCTTGCCGGCTTCCGGCACCGATCCCAGCACCACTGCCCCTTCCCCCAGCTTGTGGAGCAGATGCTCGGCAGCGGTTTTGAGGGCCTCAGGGGTGGTGGATCCCAGCTCGGCCACCAGCACCTTGAGATCTCCGACGGCAACCGCCTGGGCCAGCAGACCTTCGGCCTGTAGCAAGGCCAACTGGCTGCGCACCTCTTCCAGTTCCTTCTGGGCAGCTTTCAGCTCCGCCTGTAGGGCGGCAACCCGCTCCGGCAGTTCCTGGGGCTTGGCTTTAAATTGAGCGCTCAGCTCCCGCACCACCCTGTCCCGTTCGTTCAGGTATTCCAGCACAGCCGGCCCGGCCACGGCCTCGATGCGGCGGATCCCAGCAGCCACTCCCGTCTCGGCGATGATCTTGAACAGGCCGATCTCGGCGGTGTTGTTGACATGGGTGCCGCCACACAGCTCCATCGACACCCCCGGAAAGTCGATCACCCGCACCTCGGCGCCGTATTTTTCCCCGAACATGGCCACGGCACCTCTGGCTTTGGCTTCGGCCAGGGGCATGATCGCCACTTGAGCAGCATGGGCCTCGGCAATCCAGGTGTTCACCAAGTTCTCGATCTGTTCCAGCTCCTCAGGGGTGACTGGCCGGGATAGGGTGAAATCAAAGCGCAGCCGGTCAAAAGCCACCAGGGATCCCGCCTGACCAATCGAGGGATCGACAATTCTTTTCAGGGCCGCCTGCAGCAGGTGGGTGGCGGTGTGGTGGGCTTGGGCGCGCCGCCGACAGGCCAGGTCGATTTGGGCTTGGACGGGATCCCCCACCCGCAGGATCCCGCGTTCCACACGGCCAAAGTGAACGAACAGATCCCCTTGCTTTTGCACATCTTCAATCCGCACCAGCAGGCCGTCCCCAGAAAGGTAGCCCCGGTCGCCAATTTGCCCGCCGGACTCGGCGTAGAAGGGCGTGCGATCCAAAACGACCTGCACTGCCTGCCCTGCCTCCACTTGGGGCACCGATTTTCCCCCGACCAGCAGGGCCTCGACCACGCCGCGGGCAGAAGATTGGCTGTACCCCAAAA
>NZ_JANSHS010000044.1:0-5359 GCF_047461695.1 Synechococcus sp. R6-7 | reverse complement strand
AGTGCGGGGCTCCTGCAATTTCTAGCTGATCTGTCATTGCCTTTCCCTCCAAACGGCCTGAGCACACCCTTGAGCCAGGCTATCCTTCGGACTCAATCCTGGCTAGGGCGTCGCCGGACTCTCAAGGCCGATTTCCCCCCTAACTTGGGATCAACTCTCCTGGGCTGGGGATCCCGTTGTTCTCGACCGTTCGCTGTCCGATCCAAGTGCCGATGGGTTCTCCCTGCACCACTCGATAAATATTGCCAGGGGTAGTCAGGTCAAAGACCACGATGGGCAATTGATTTTCCTTGCAGAGGGCGATGGCGGTGCTGTCCATAACCCGCAGATCGCGGTTCAGCACATCCTGATAGCTGAGGACATCGTAGCGGCGGGCCTGGGGGTGGGTCTTGGGATCCGCATCGTAAACTCCGTCCACCTTGGTGGCTTTGAAAATCACCTCGGCATCGATCTCCGCCGCCCGCAAGGCCGCAGTGGTATCGGTGGTGAAGAAGGGGTTGCCAGATCCTGCCCCAAAAATCACCACCCGCCCCTTTTCCAGGTGACGAATGGCGCGGCGACGAATATAGGGCTCCGCCACCTCCTGCATGGCGATGGCCGTCTGCACCCGGGTGGGGATCCCGGCTCGCTCGATGGCATCTTGCAGGGTTAAGGCGTTGATGACGGTGGCCAGCATCCCTACGTAGTCGGCAGAAGCCTGATCCATCCCTTGGGCAGCCGCCTCTTTGCGCCCGCGCCAGATGTTACCCCCTCCCACCACAATCGCCACCTGCACACCGGCCCGTACCACTGAGGCCACTTCGCCGGCAATGGACTTCAAGACCTCGGGGTCGATCCCGTAGGGGCGCTCCCCCATCAGGGCTTCACCACTCAACTTCAGTAGAATCCGTCGATATTTCATGCTTATCCGCTCCGGCCCACCCCTGCATACGATAGCAGGTTTGTTGAACTAGCTCCGCTCACAGGATTGACCGACAGAGCATCTCGACAAAAACAACCTTACTGCTGTTCTTCGCCAGCGCTGGCCTCGTTGTCGCGGGGGGCAGAACGGAAGCGGCGGCCATTGCGAGCACGACTTTTTTGGAACTGTTTGGCATATTCGCGGTTGCGCTCGGCTTTTTCCCGCTTCAGATTGCGTTTTTTGGCCATGCTGGTTTTCCTGACCGGTTGTCCGGACTCAAGTGAAGGTCCTCAGTTTGAAGTGTCAAAGTGAGGCGCTCTTAATCCTATCACGCTTTGCCGAAGCCATCCTGAAGCCCTCTGCTCAGCCGGCTATGGGCAGGGATCCCCACAACAAGACTAGGCCCATCACAACAAACCCCACGCCTGCCAGGGTTTTGATCCAGCGAGGTGGGATCAGGCGGGCCACCCAAGCTCCTGCCCACACCCCGATTAGGCTGGTGCTGATCAAAGCAGCAGCAGCGCCCAAAAAGATTACCCCAGCGTTTTGCGAGCGGGCACTGAGGAGCAGGGTCGCCAATTGGGTTTTATCGCCCATTTCGGCCAGCAGAATCGAGCCAAAGCTCACTAGGGCGGCCCGTCCGGCCATTTGCCGCAGCAAAAAAGACGGGGTTCGGCTGTCGTTGTCTTGGATCAACACGTTCCTCGGTTGTTCTCCACTCTGTCCTGCCGGGTTGGCATCGGCTGCTCAGGGAGGCTAGCCCTCTGGGAGCTTGTTCCCCCGCCACTCCTGCCATAATACATAGCCCCCGATCATCAGGAACCCTGCACCCGCCAACCATTGTAGCCAGCCCGGGGGAATGACTTGGCCCAGACCTTCTCCCAGCACCACGCTGAAAAAACTGGCGGTCACCAAGGCACCGGCGGAACCGAAAAAGATCGCCCAAGGCGATTGGGATTGGGCACTCATGAGCAAGGTTGCCAACTGGGTTTTGTCGCCCATTTCCGCCACAAACACGGTTAAAAAAGTAACAAGCCAGAGCTGCAGCGGGGATCCCTCAGGAAGATTGCCGTCGGAAGAGGGGGGGTTAGGGAGGGGCGGTGTCGTCGGAAGTCCAATCTCGGGGGCGGAAGACAAGGCCAAACTCTCCCCGGCAGGCTGGAAATCCACAGCGGATCCATCCCCGTAGAGATAGTGCTGCCCAACGGCCAAGAAAGCAAAACAGAGAGCCGAGGACAAAACAATCAGCCCCAAGCCCAGGGCCATTTGCCCCTGCCAAGAACGCGGCGCAGCCATGGCGTCAGACCCTAACCACCGACATGCAGCTTATCCTGTTTTCAGCCGCTTCTGGAGGAGACAAGGGCGCTAGAGTAGACGCTAGAGTAAAAGAATCAGGGGCGTTGGCCGAGCGGTTTAGGCAGCAAACTCATAATTTGCCTTACACAGGTTCGATCCCTGTACGCCCCATCGGGAATTGCTGGACGAGGTTTCTGGGTTGAGGGCTGTTGACAGCGGGCCAAGTCGATCTCAATTCCCAAACTGGGAGGGCGGACATAGGACTGCGTTCCGCTAACGCGACCGAGGTCACTCTGGGCTGAGAGAGAACCGGTTGGGCACAGTTTCAAAGACGCGGGTTCAGCTCTGTGCGGGATCCCGTATCTCCAGAGCGAGGGATCCAACGCTCAGGCAAGGTGGCAGGGGATCCCCATTGGGACTGGAGCTGGCTGAGGAATTGTCCCTGCTGGGTGCGAAAGCCGACCAGATCGGATCCGCCATTCATCAGGGCAAACCAGATGTCCCCCTGCTCGGTTGGCAATACACCCGCCAAGGTGCTGACGCTCCTCAAGGTGCCCGACTTGGCAATTAGGATCCCTGGCAACAGACGCCGTTCCAACACTCCCACATCTTGGCCGACGACGGCAAAAGCATCGGCAAGAGAGAGCCCCTGCTCCTCCAGAAGAGACTGGATGGCTTGAAGCATAGCTACATTGGCCCGCGGCGAAATGCGGTTTTCCACCCCCAACCCGGAGCCGTTGATCAGTTGCAGCTCTTCTGCCGGGATCCCGGCGATGGCCCGGGCGATCTGGGCCACTTGGTCTGCTCCCCCCACCGCATCGGCCAACATCTCGGCCATGGAGTTGTTGCTGTAGAGGTTCATCAGCTTGACCAGGTGAATGAGGGGGGGCGATTCATGTCTGAGCAAAACCTGAGCGCCGGGCGGGATCTGCTGGGCAACCCGCACCGAACCCAAGATCTCCACCTGCGGTCTGGGTGTGCCGGGGGGTAAGGTTTGAAATTGGGCCTCCGCCTCTGGCGGCCAACGCCGCGCATCCAGCCCCTGCCGCAACAGGGATCCCGATTGCGCCACATCCCGGGAAAAGTTCATGTAAAAGCGGCCCACCACCACCAGATCCCCGCGCACCTGGCGGATCCCATAGGCATTGAGCAGGTTGCCGACGGAGAAGGCTTCCTCCCAGACGAACAAGGGATCCTCCCCCCCCAGAACCCAGAGATCCTCCTGTAGAACTCCCTCAGCAGTTAAGGGGCCAGTGGCCAGCCAGGTGGTAACAAAGCGATGTTGTGGGCCAAAGTGCTGCAAAGCGGCCAGGGTCGTTGCCACCTTGGTCAAAGAAGCTGCCGGCAAGGGTGTGGATCCCTGATGCTGTCCCAAAACAAGGATTCTGTCCCGCTGTCGGGAACGGGCCTCCATCTGCAGCCAAACCCCCTGAGCCGCGGGCGAAAACCCCCGACCGGCCAACTGAGCCAGATAGGTTTCCACCTGAGGTTGCAGGGATCCCTGCTCCGTCGCCTGAGAAGTGGGAGACAAACTCAGCAACAGAGTGGCCGCCGAGAGCAGCCCAACCCAGCTCGAAACCAGCCGCCTACCGGGCCAGCCCCACAGATGTCGTTCGTGCCGTGGCGTCAGCGTTGCGGAGCAACAGTGTTGTGTAGCACCATGGGGTGCCGCAGGCATAGCACTTTTCACGGAAAACACCCTCTAAACATCCCGGCAACCGAGGGGGCATCAGCTCGTCAATTCCCAGCCACCCTCTTCCACAGGCTCTACATCGATGGTGCCGGGGGGTGTTTGCCGATAAAAACGTCCGTCTGCAACAAACAGCGGCTCTCCACAATTGGGGCAAAAGAAATGGCTGCCCTCAATGGCTTGCGATTCCGACCCACACACCGGGCAGCGATCGGTGGTAATCCAGCGGCGCGCCCACCAGCGAAAGGCCAGGAGCACCAATACCGGCAAGGACAGCAAAAACAGCAACAGAGCCACCAATCCGGCGACCAGCCACCCCAGCCCGACACTGGTCAGCAAAGCTGCCAACGCCAGGGATCCCAGCCAGAACCCCCAGCCACCCAGAGAAATGGAATAGGTTTTGGGCTGCTCAAACCGCATTTTCGTTTTCCTTCCCCGATCACTACGCTTGCCAACGCTGTCAGGATGCCGCGGGCCTTTTCTTGAGTATGTTAGCCTAGGCGCGCCCGAACACCAGAAACAGTCCGCCACATGGCTCTGCTCTGTAGGCTAGCTCATCCCGGATGGATGAGGGATTGGGTTTCCCGCACCCTTCCCGAGGCTCTCCCGGCAGCCCATGCGCCTCAGTTGCGTCCCTGTTCTATTGAGCCTGTTCTATTGAGCCTGTCCATTGAGCCTGAACAATGTCTTCAGCAACCAGTCTTCAGCAACCAAGTCGGGTGGTGTCGTCATAAATGAAGTTATTATCAATTACAGAACTTATTGACTGTTACGGCGACGTTGCCCAACAGCGGAGGAGCGGCATCATGGTCTACACCGAAGAGGCGTTCAAGGCAGAGCTCAATGCCAAAGGCTGGCGAGCCACTCGGCAGCGGGAGATCATCCTGCAAACGTTTCAAAACTTGCCTGAGGGCACGCATCTGAGCGCGGAGGAGTTGCACAAAAAGTTGCGGGAAGAAGGCCACAACATTAGCCTTTCCACCATTTACCGCACCGTCAAGCTGATGTCCCGCATGGGCATTTTGCGAGAACTGGAACTGACCGAAGGGCACAAACATTACGAGATCAACCAGCCGGCCCCCCACCACCACCACCATCTGGTGTGCGTCAAGACCAACAAGGTGATCGAGTTCAAAAACAACGCCATTCTTAACATCACCCAGAAGGTGGCAGAAAAGTACGGTTTCAAAGTGTTGGATTGCCAGCTCACCATTATTGGTATCAGCCCAGAAGGGCAGCGCTCGATTTTGTAGCCAAAAATTCCCAAAGCTCAGGTTCTCATGCTTTCCCAGAAGGGGAACTGTACTGGGCTGGTAGGAGGATGGGGATCCCGTCAACGGGAGGAAATGCCAGAATAGCTCCCGTGAGGCCAATCGGCAGTCGGCAACCGAGGCAACAGTTGAATGGTTGATGAATAGTTGATCTTCTTCACCCCACTAGATCCGGGAGAGAGCATGACTCTAGTCAATAAT
>NZ_JANSHS010000043.1:0-6226 GCF_047461695.1 Synechococcus sp. R6-7 | reverse complement strand
GACGGGGCTTGCCGCGCCTTTTGGTCAGGGGATCGCCTCAAAGCAGCTTGCAATAGCCATAACTCACCTCTAACCAAAGCTGATCCGGAGCAGGGAGAAATCATCCTCAAAGTCCGTCCGCCCCTGAAAGGATTGGGCCTGATGGATCACCTGATCCAAACTATTGCCAGCGCCCTTGCTCAGCAGGGCTATCAAATTGTCCAGCCCCCAGATTTCTCTCTGGGGGTTTATGACTTCGTAAACTCCATCACTGAACAGGTAGAGATGGCTGTTCTCGGGGATCCGCACCTGATCCCTTTGAAAAGTGAGGTCGGGCAAAATGCCAATGGGCAAGTTGGCAGTCTTCAGCAGGAGCGAATCCTGACCCTGGATGAGCAGGGCAGGTGGGTGGCCGGCACTGGCAAAAGAGAGCAGACGGGATCCCGGCTGATAAACCCCATACCAAAGGGTGAAGTACATCTCATGGTGGGATCCCATTTGAAAAGAGTGGTTGAGGGCGCGCAAGACCGCGTCCGGCTGGCGGGGATCGGCATCGGCCAAGCCTTGAGTGCGCAACTGGTTCATCACCGACACCGACAACAGAGCGGATCCCACCCCATGCCCCGACACATCCAGCAGATAGATGGCCAGGTGTTCCTCATCCAGCCAATGATAGTTAAACGAATCTCCCCCCAATTCCTGGGAGGGTAAAAAGCGCCACTCGAGAGCCACTTTGCAGTCGGGGAAATAGGCTGGCTCCGGCAGGAGGGAACGCACATAGCTGGCCGCCTCGGCCAATTCTGCCCGTAACCTGGCCGTTTGCTGCTGCAGGTCATAGCTGAGCTGGTGCAAGCGTAATCCGGCCCGCACACGTGCCCGCAACTCATTGGGGTCGATGGGCTTGCTTAGAAACTCATCTGCTCCGGCATCCAGGCCCTGGATGCGGTCTTCGACCTCGGTGCGAGCGGTGAGCAAAATAAAAAACGTCGTGGAAAACTTGGGATCGGCTTTGATGCGTCGGCAAACCTCTAGTCCATCCATGTCCGGCATCATCCAGTCACAGATGATCAGCCCCGGCACCAGCAGGTGGGCTTGCTCCAGCCCCTCGGAACCGTTGCTGGCCATCTCCACGGTGTAGCCCTGTCGTTCCAGGGATCGCTTCAACACCAGCCGAATCGTCGGATCGTCGTCAACAATCAAAATGGTCGTCATGACCGCTGCACCCCAATCCCAAAGTCAAAACGCATTCAAACCCAACTCCAGCCCGATATCCCATACCGATAGGCAGACCTCTCATCCTAGCTTAGGGGTTGCAGCAGGAAAACCGGCTCGGCAAGCAGTTCACGACAAAGGGGTGAAGCCTCAACAGCTTCATCCATCGGAGCTGAAGGTGCGTATCACTTCGGGGATCCCCAAAACCGTGGTTGCACGCTACCCAAAAGCTAACCGTTTCCAGATACTGGTGGCGGGAGACAATTCGAGGCAGATTCTGGGCAGATTCTTCTTGAGAGACTTTCATTGGATACAGAGATACAGATCACACTCATCCATCCTTCGCCGACTTAGAGTGAACGTTAAGATTCAATAGCCTTTACCGCATGAGCACATCTCCCCCATCCTTATCCCCTTCCGCCGTTCAGGATTCGCGGGCGAGCTTGCCTCCGGGACCTAGCGAAGCTCACAGGGGAGAAATTCGGCTGGAGGACTTGGACGAGAAGCAATTGTTGGCCTCCCTATCGTCGGTGGTGTTAAACCCGGCAGCTTGGAGTTGCTTCAGCGTCAGTGAAACCAGCCGCCTGCTACGCCCCCTGCAAATCTGCCCTGACTTGACGGGAACTCTTGTTCTCTCCCCAGGGGCCACTGCCGAAGTGGTCTATAAGTTCCTGCTGAGCGACGGTCGGATCGGAACCATGAAGGGGCTGATCTCCATCGAAGACTTCCGCAGCGAGCGGCTGCGCTCCGTTTACGATCAGCTTCACATCGAGAAGATTATACCGGTCTTCACCGAGTCGGTTGTGGTGCAAATCATCGACCATTTGAAACCGATTTTTGCCCGTGACTTGGATGAGCTGCTTTGGCAAGAAAGTTTTTACTTTACCCCTCAAGATCTGCGCCAGCAGGAGTTCTTGTTGCGCGGCCTACGGCCCGAGGCGATCCCACGCAGCTTTCGGCCTCACCTGCAAAGGGTCTACACCCAGATTATGAAGGTGTGTCGCAGCTTGCCCAACATCGCCTTCCAACTGTGTCTGCGAGCCTACCTGGAGTACAACGAGGTCAAGAACAGGCATCTGCTGGCGCTTCTGCTCAGCAAGTATTTTTACACGCTCTACCGCATCGGCGGGCTGGACGGTTGGGAAAGTGGGGATCCGGTGGAGCTGGGATCCCTGCGCTCCTCCAATCGGCAGGCTCGACTCCAGGCTCTTGCTCGCCTTCTAACCCTGGACAACGACAGCGACGCTCCCCTGGTGGGCATTGGGGGCAGCGGGCTGGGGGGCAGCTATTTCAGCGGGGAACGGGAGCCTACTGGCGTTGAGATGGTGAGCTCGGAGGAGATTGAAAAGCTGCGGCAAGATGTGGAGGTGGCCCGCGGCCAGATCGCCGAGGCCCAGCAATTGGTGGCCCAATATCAGGAGGAGAAAAAACAGGAACTGCTCAACCGCCTTCAGGATCCGGGAAAGTTTCTTCTCTTCAGCATTCATCAGTTTTTTGACACCCTCTTCGGATCCCTGCCCGGAGAGGTGAAAAGCGAGTACGGGGCAGTTTGGGTGCCGCGCACCTCCTACTTGGATGAGAAGGAGCGAGATGAGCTGACAGAGCATTTGCGCCACATCACCAGCGAAGCTTATTTGGTCAGCGTTCCCTTTGCCGAGGCCACCCTCATCGGCTATTGGCGAGTTTTGGCGGATTCCTTCTACAACCAATGGGTTTTGAATCAGTACAAGCAGTTGCAAAGCTATGGAGTGGATCTGGAGCAACAGGGCATCCAGATTCTGGAACGAGAACGATTCCTGGATGAGGTTCAGTTGCGCTTTGCCGCCCGCCACCGAGAAATCGTCACCCAAAATGTGGAGAAGATCACCCAAATTGTGGTGGATAGCCTGGCCAAGCGGGTGGCCCTCAACACCGGCCAGCAAAGTTTTCAGGCTATGCGGGCCAAGTTGACCACCGTTTTGGATATGGACATTTCCCGCAAGGACGTGGGAGAAGTCAAGCGGCTGATCGACTACTTCACCGATGTGTTTTTGGGCAAGCGGGAGGAGCTGCGCTCCCCCTATCCGGTGGGCACGATTTTACAAGTCAAGGCGGCCATTGAGGCTCGCCCCCCCGATAGCCGCACCCGCATTGGTCTGGAAATTTTGGGTCAGCTCTACCGCGAGTACGTTCCTCTGCTGGGATCCGCACCGAGGTAGGAGGGGGGCAGAGCGGGGGATCCCGTGGGCCGACAGGTTTTGGGCAGAATGGGGACTGGCGTGCTGTCTAGACGGAGATTCCCCATGCGCTACCGCCAGCTTGGCCACAGCCCTTTGCAAGTTTCCGAGATCTGCCTGGGCACCATGACCTTTGGGCAGCAGAATACTTTGTCTGAGGCTTTCGAACAGCTCGACTACGCGGTGGAGCACGGGATCAACTTCATCGATACCGCCGAGATGTACCCGGTGCCGGCGCGGGCGGAAACCCAGGGATCCACCGAGCGCTACATCGGCGAGTGGCTGCAACACCAACCGCGGCATCGCCTGATCCTGGCCACCAAGATCACCGGCCCTGGTCGGCCCTGGCATTGGATTCGCGGCGGATCCCTGTCCATTACCCGCGACAACCTCAAGCAGGCGGTGGCCGGCAGCCTCAAGCGCCTGAAGACCGACTACATCGACCTCTACCAGATCCACTGGCCGGATCGCTACGTGCCCCTGTTTGGGGGCGTTGCCTACGATCCCAGCCAGGAGCGGCCCACCGTTCCCATTGCCGAGCAGTTGCAGGCTCTGGCGGAATTGGTGCAAGAGGGTCTCATTCGCTACATCGGCCTGAGCAACGAAACCCCTTGGGGAGTATGCGAGTTCTGCCAGGTGGCCGAGCAACTGGGGTTGCCCAAGGTGGTCTCGATTCAGAATGCCTACAGCCTCATCAACCGCACGTTTGAAATGGGCCTGGCGGAAGTCTGCCGCCACGAGCAGGTGGGCTTGCTGGCCTACAGCCCGCTCGGATTTGGGCTGCTGACGGGCAAATATCTGGGGGGGGTGAAGCCGCCGGGATCCCGTTTGGCCTTGTTTGAAGGCTTTGGCCAGCGGTACCGCAAGCCGAATGTGGAAGAAGCGGTGGCCGCCTATGTGCAAATTGCCCGCCGGCACGGCCTGACACCGGCCCAGTTGGCTTTGGCCTTTGTGCGCAGCCGCTGGTTTGTTACCAGCACCATCATCGGGGCCACCAGCCTGACCCAACTTAAAGAGAACCTCAGTTGCCTGGATGTGGAACTGTCCCCGCAGCTCCTGGCGGAGATCGAGGCGGTGCACCAGCGCTACCCCAATCCTGCCCCCTGAAAGGTTGGCGAAACCGGTGGCCAAATAGAACTTTTCGGAAGGTTTCCTCGTCTGGGTGTGCGGTTTGGATCATCCTCTCTTACACTTCTGTCCGGCCAACTTCCAGGGCCCCTCCCAACCGAGAGTGGGGATCCAAGACTGTAAATCTCGTACCCAGAACCTGAGGTGTGAACGATGCGTGAGCTTTCCCTTTGGCAGGGCTGGAAAACCGCCGCTCTGGTGATCAGTTGCAGCAGCTTGGCCTGGCTTGGGGATCCCGCTTGGGCCCAACTTTCTGATATCAGCACCTATTGGGGTGCCCAGTACATTGCCGGGTTGAATGAACGACAGATCATCGGTGGCTTCCCGGATGGCACCTTTCGCCCCAACGAGTCCATCACCCGTGCCCAATTTGCCGTCATTGTCACCAAAGCTTTTGGCCTAGATACCAACGTTCCTGTGCGCTCCTTTGCCGATCCGATTCCCAGTTGGGCGGCTCCCTCCATCGGCGCAGCGGCAGCGGCAGGGTTTGTTTCCGGCTTCCCGGACGGCACCTTTCGTCCCAACGATGTGCTCACCCGTGCACAAGCCATCACCGTCCTGACCCGTGCCGCCACCAACGGTAGGCTCATCGAAGATGCCGGCCAAATTGACGCGATCCTATCCGCGTTCGGCGATGCCAATTTGGTTCCCAACTTTGCCCGCGCCCCCATCGCGACAGCAGTTCAGGAAGGGCTGTTGGTGCTCTACCCCAACCCCACTCAATTGAATGCCCAGGCGGTGGCCACGCGGGGGGAAGTGGCTGCTCTTACCTACCAAGCGCTGGCCAAGGTGGGTCGAGTACCCAATTTGGATCCGCCGGTGGGGGCTGCCATCCCCGGCCCTGGGATCCGTACCGAGCTCCTTGCCCAGGTCACCCCTACGCCCGAACCCCTGACCACGCCGGACATTCCCATTGAGCCTCTGGTAGAAACGCTGCCCGCCGCCCCAGAAGTGAGAACCTTCTTCGCCCGCGAAGAGCTGGGATCCGTAAACCCAGGGGATACGATTACCGTGTTTTTGCTGGGATCCCCAGGGGCGCAGGGATCGTTTTCCATCCCCGGCATTGCCTACAACCTGCTACTGCAGGAAACCCGCCCAGGGCAATACGAGGGCAGCTACACCTTCCGCAGCCAAGACCGGGCCTCAGAAGCGCCTGTTTTTGCCCGCTTGGAGCGGGATGGACTGGTAACCCTGGTGCAGCTGCCGGATAAGACCATCACCATCGGGCGGGTGACCGACACCACCTTCCCCACCATCAGCGAACTGGCCCCTCCCAACGGATCCCTAACAGACAACCCTCGCCCCTCCATCTCAGCCCGTTTCCAGGACGACCAGGGAATCGACCTCAATAGCTTTACCTTGCTGGTGAACAATGTGGATGTCACCGCCCAAGCCCAGCTCACCCGCACCGGCTTCGCCTACACCCCAGCCGAGCCGCTGCCCACCGATCGACCGACCTTGATCGCCGCCCAAATTGCCGATACCAGCGGCAACACTGCCATCCAGCAGTGGTCTTTCCAGGTGCAGGCCGCCCAGCCCACTCCCACACCGACCCCAACGCCGACTCCAGCTCTGACCCCAACGCCAACCCCAACACCGGTAGCTACGCCTACTCCCACACCCACGCCGGAAGCTACACCCACTCCCACTCCACAGCCTGGCGGGGAGCATGACTCTAGTCAATAATAAGC
>NZ_JANSHS010000042.1:0-4773 GCF_047461695.1 Synechococcus sp. R6-7 | reverse complement strand
CTTATTATTGACTAGAGTCATGCTCCCCAAGTTCTGGCTGCCCATACCTGTCTGTTGTTTGTAACCTATGAGTCAGATGTCTGCCCGGTCGGGATCTTACTGGCGCGCAACCCTGACGCGGTGGTTCCCACAGCCTCTGGATCGCTGGGTGGCCGGGATCACCCTCTGCAACCTGGCCATCGGGGTGATCCTGGTGGTGTTGGGCAACCACACAGCTCCTTACGTGCGGGACTTTAACTGGCAACAGCAACGGGTGGGGGCGCAAGAAGTGCAGATGGTGCTCACCTTCAACCGCCCGATGGATCCCGTCAGTGTTGAAGAGCATTTGGAGATCCAACCCCCTCTGCCAGGCCGAATGCGCAAGCTGGGTCGCCGCTTTTTTTGGACGCTGACAGAACCAGCCCCTTACGGCCAGACCTACCGGGTGCGCCTGCAGGCAGCCGTGGATGAACGGGGCCAGCCCATGGCCCGGCCTTTCGAGGGAGAATTCCGCACGCCGGATCGGCAGTTGCTGGGGATCAGCACCGAACCTGCCCAGCGAGGGCGAATGTTTCTGTTCAACCTGGAGACGGGAGCCGCTACTCTGCTGACTCCGGCTGGGGTCAAGGTAACCCAAATGCAGCCCAGTGCTGATGGCCGCTTCGTGTACTATTTCGCCACGGCCACCAACCTACAGCACCAGGATCTGTACCGGCTGGATCTGGAGGATCTGTCTTCGCGGTTGCTGCTGGATCATCAGGGTTACCAAAACCTGCGCTTCCAAGTCTCGCCGACGGGGGAACTGGTGGTGGCAGAGCGGATCCCGCTGCAACGGGATCCCATGGCTGCCGTCCAGACGGAGCTGTGGATCCAGAAAACGAGCCGGGATCCCTTTGAACGTCTAGAGCTGGATACGGCGGTGGGGGGAGATTTTTTCATTAGCCCCGATGAGAGCAGCCTGCTCATCTCGCAGGGACAGGGGGTGGGGATCGTACCCTTGCATCCACGGGCGGCAGCGGAGAGCTTTCTAGCCCAGTTCGGCCAAACCTTAGCCATCCGCCCCGATGGGGCTTTCGGGGCTTTGCTGCGCTTCAATCCCGACTACACCCGCAGCCTCTCCATCGTCAGCAATACCGGCAACAGCGAGGAGATTTTGAGAACCCAGGGATCCATCCTGAAAGGGGCTTTTTCCCCTCGGGCGCCCATCTTCTACGCCTTGGTCAGTGAGGTCTCTCACGTTAGCGGTGCGGAGCATTATTCTGTTGGCGAGGTCGCGATGGACTCCCCCAGCTACACCGAGTCGCCCCGCCTGCTGGCGATAACGCTCGGCACTGAAGCAGGCAACGCCATAGAGGTGGTTCGAGCCACCTATCCCGTCGATCTGGACTTCAGCATTTCCCCGGATGGACGCATGCTGGCCTACACGCTCTTGGAACCGTTCCCAGGGATCCCGGATCCCTCGGCTCCCCTTAGCCGTAGCGGGCAAGCCATCATGGCCTCGCAAGTGTGGTTGGTGGATTTGCAGGACGGGCTGCCCATTCCTGATGGACAAAGTGGTTCGCACCGCTGGCGGGAACGCCGCCTACCGCTGGGCAGCAGCGCCCTAGCCTGGATCCCTTAGGGCGAGAAAGCCACTTGGAGAACAAACCTGCCTAGAATCAAGACAGGGTGTGCGAGGAGAGGTGATATGCGGCTCATTGACGAGCAGGGGCGGCTTTTGGGAAAGGTCAGCCTCTTGGATCTGGGAGCTCTGGCAATTGTGGTGGTGGCCATTGTCGCCGTCTTGTTCTTTCCGGGTCGGCAGGCGGGCAGTGTCGTCCAGGTGGGAGGTGGCCCCACGCTGCCGGTGGAAGTGGACATGATTGTGCGCGGGGTCAGCAGCCGCTCTATGGAACCTTTTCAGGCGGGGCAGAAGGCTGACCTGATCATCCGCAACCAGCCCTACGGCCAGGTGGAAGTGGTACGGGTGGAGAATGTCAGCCGTACCGTGCCAGTGGTTTTCCCCGATGGGCGGGTGCAGAACTTGCCCGATCCCGAAGCCTATCGCCTCGACCTGGTATTTACGTTGCGGGGGCGGGGTCAGCGGACGGAGAATGGCATCGTCCTGGGCAACAATCGCGTCAAAATCGGTGTTCCCCTAGAGCTAGAGACCTTTGGCTACAACTTGCGCGGCACCGTGATGGACGTGCGGCTGCCGCAATCGTAGAGGATGTCAACTCCAATGCAGCTACAGGAAATTGCCCAAAAATTGGGGTGTGCCTACGAGGGGGATCCCACCCTGGAAATTCACAGCGTGGCCAGCCTGGCGGAGGCTCGCCCAGGGGAGCTGAGCTTTCTCAGCGAGGCCCGCTACCTACCTCTCTTGGAGCAAACCCAGGCCAGCGCTGTCATCGTGGAGGAAGGGCTGGCTTTGCCCTGTTCCATTGCCTGCTTGCGGGGCAGGGATCCCCGTCTGCTCTTTGCCCAGGCCATTGAGCTGTTCTACCAACCCTACCGCCTGCCCGTTGGCATCCACCCCACCGCTGTGATCGATCCCAGCGTCGAGCTGGGGGAGGGGGTGGCCATCGGGCCGCACGCAGTGGTGATGGAGGGAGTGAAAATTGGCGACCACACCCAAATTCACCCCAATGTCACCATCTATCCCCACGTGCGGATTGGATCCCGGTGTCAGCTTTTCGCCAACTGCGTTATTCACGAGCGCACGGAGATTGGGGATGATTGCCTCATCCACAGCGGCGCTGTCATTGGCGACGACGGCTTTGGCTACATTCCTCTGGCAGATGGCTCCTGGCGGCGCATGCTGCAGGCGGGCCGAGTGGTGCTGGAAGACAACGTGGAGGTAGGCAGCAACACCACCATCGACCGGGCCGCCGTTGGCGAGACCCGTATTGGCCGCGGCACCAAGATCGACAATCTGGTGCAAATTGGCCACGGCGTGCGCACCGGATCCCACTGCCTGATCGTGGCTCAGGTGGGCATTGCCGGCAGCACCCAATTGGGCCACCACGTCATCTTGGCCGGGCAATGTGGCTTGGCCGGGCATCTTCACATCGGCGATGGCGTGCGTGTGGCCGCCCAAACAGGCGTCACCAGCGATATCCCCGCCGGTCAAACGGTGGCCGGCTACCCCCACCAACCCATTGCCGAATGGCGCAAGAGCATGGCCGTCCAGCGGCACTTGCCTGAGCTGCAGCGCGCCCTGCGCAAGCTGGAAGCTCGTGTGGCCAAGCTGGAACAGAACAGCACGGATAGAGCCCCCAACGCAAAAATGCTCGAAGTGGGCGTGGATCCTGAAACTACATGCTCTAGCTAGAACCTCCTTTGTCAACTTCCCCAGTGGCCTTAGCTACTGACTGGGAGAACTTTTTACCGACGAGGTTCTTGTGAAACGTCATGAGGGATATGCCTTCTACTCAAGTAGCAAAGAGTACCTCTATGTGTGTGAACTATGTTTCCCTTGTACAAAACATGGGTAGGGCATAGGATCTGGTCTATTAATCGTCTATCTTCTTCAGAGTGAAACTCTAGGTATATTATCTTAATGTCGACTAGAATTTCGAACAAATCCTTTAATATTTGGGTCTCACAACCCTCAGTATCTATCTTGAGAATATCGATGTTGTAAGCGCCAACACTCTTTAGAAATGAGCCTAGGAATGAGCTTGCCTTTACAAGCTGTACAACTCTTGGAAAGTCAGCATATTGGTTCTTGTGTATCGAACTATAACAGGCCGTTACAAGACTACTGTAGAAAGTCTTGGTGATATCATCACTGTACAGCCCAAAAGGGTATACAGTGCAGCCGCCTATAACTAGGCTGTTTAGCTTCAGCAAGTGAAGAGCTACAGGGTCAGGCTCGAAGCAAAGAATAGTAGCATTTGGATAAAGCATTCGAAAGTAGGCGCTTGCGATGCCTATGTTTGCTCCTACATCAACAATTATTGATACGCCATCGACGAAGTTTAAAAAAGGATATGACTGCTTACTAAAGATTTCGTCAGTCGTGAATAGCGCTGCGCCTTCTTCCTCCTTATAAAAATTGAGACGTAGTGTCCAAGAAGATCCATCCGCTCTAGTCGCGCCCAAGGAAAATCTTTCAACGCTCGCTAACTTTGTTGCGTTCGAGAACACCAATTGATTTTGTTCATCAAGGACAAAAACAAATTTTGAGTAGGGCAGGAGTCGAGAAGTAAGATGGCTGTTGGATCTGGCAATCAGAACATCCCAAGTCGCAGTACCTAAGTGGCTGGACTCTTCCTCCCAGACATGTACTCTGGAAACGACCCTCTCGTCCTTGGGAAGCTCAGACACTGGGAACCCGGCCTCAACATAGACTTCTAGTCTCGGCAGATCCAGGAGATCTGCCACAACTGCTACTGGGCAGTCTTTGCTAACCAGTACCTTAAGTTGCTCCTCTACACGGTGTAACTCCTGAACAGGTTCGTAGATAGCAAGGCGTGTATTGACAAGATCTCTGTAGGCAGTGCTAATGAAAAATCTGGGATCGGACTTAGCTGCGTAAAAGTTGGGTAGCTCTCCCTTGAAAACCCAATTCATCAGATCGGCTATCCGATGCTTGGGATGCCAGTCCACAAGAAACTTTTCATAAGCTCTTTTAGCTATCTCTAGAGCCAGCCCTGGATTTTCTAGGTAAAACTTGATTTTCTCAACTAGCTCCAGCTCAGAACTATAGACGTCGCAGTATAAGCCGGGGCTCAGATACTCATCAAAGCCAGATGCAAAGGAGAGCTTGTCTGTCAGCAAAAAGCCACCCGCAGAAATCACTTCCAGGTT
>NZ_JANSHS010000041.1:0-2111 GCF_047461695.1 Synechococcus sp. R6-7 | reverse complement strand
CCTGCTGTTGCAGAGAGTGCGGGGCTTCCCTGCAGGCTGGCCCAACCCAGATTCCGAGAAACTAACGTCAGAACCTCAGGCAAGGCCACAAGCCCTGTTCAGAGGGGTTCAGATTTCCGAGTGTCGGCAGTAGCCTAGGCCATGGACTTGCGGCGGTTGCGCCGGACGGCCACCGCTTTGCGCTTGCGCTTTTCTAGGTTGGTTTCAAAGTGCCGATGGTTGCGCAAATCCCGCAAAATGCCCGCCTTAGAAACCTGGCGCTTGAAGCGGCGCAGCGCCGATTCGATCCCTTCGTTTTCGCCAATCGTCACTTGGGTCATAAGCAAGACATCTCCTCCGTCAATCAATGGGATGGACTCGGTTACAACAGGGATCCCTATCCTAAACCATCTCCGCCCCGCTGCTTGCTGCCACAGTTCGTGTTCACTGCGCCCGGCTGCCAAAGTTGAGCCCCGCAACCACCTCACCTTCCCTCAAATTGACAACGAATGAAGCAGTTGTCCCGGTGGGGGGTGGAGGGGAGGGTGGTGCTGGAGTTGGGCTGGGGGCACTGCCGATTACCGATTGCACAAAACCGGCGAAGCTAGACACCCGCGTATACACCCCATAGAAATTGGGCTGGGCGCAGCCGATGCCAAAACTGGTGATTCCGGCCAGGGCAAAACCCGTGCCACTGGACACAATCAAAGGCCCACCACTATCGCCCTGACACGTATCGACTCCCCCCTGAGGAAAGCCGGCGCAGAGCATGGTATCTAAAATGGTGCCATTGTAGGATTGGGGCGCATTGCACACCGCATTGGAGACGATGGGAACGGTGGCCTGCTGCAAATCTCGGGTAGGGCCGCTGGGTTCTTGATCCGGGGCGCGGGGGAAGGTGGCTCCCCAGCCGAGGATGGTGGCGGCAGTGCCAGGGGCCGTCAGGTTGGTTTGGTTGGGCTGCACCAGCGGCAGGGTAGGCAGGGCCACTGGCCGAGAGAGGCGCACCAGGGCAATGTCGTTCCCCCCAAGTTTCCCCACCTGGGGGTTGTAGCCGGGGTTGAGGACAATTTGCGCGGCGCGAATGCGTTGACCGGCGCCGATTTGTAGGCGGTTGGTACCCAACAGCAGATCCAGATTTTGGGCACTCACTACCTGCTTGCCTTGTTCGTCGAAAAAACAATGGGCAGCGGTAACTACCCACTCCGGCGCGATCAGGGATCCGCCGCAAAACTGCGCTTGAAAGGGATCTGGCTCAGCCGCGTTCAGCAAGGCCACCATCCAGGGAAAGGCCCCTTCGGGAGCAGGTCTGCCGCCCACAATCCGCTCCAGCCCCAAGCCTGAGCGCGGCGTGGTGAAGATTCGCCCTGGGGGCAAAAGGGCGGTGACGCGGTAGGTGCCAGGGGGCAAGTTGGAGAAGCGGAAGTTGCCGCCGCCGTCGCTGACGGTGCTGGGCTCCCCCGGGTCGAGGCGGCCATTGCCGTTTAAGTCCAAAAAGGTGGCGATGCCCGGCAGCCCCGGCTCCCCCGGATCCCGCAGCCCATTGCCGTTGAGATCGTCGAAATGGGATCCCTCAATTCGTCCTGTGGGAGGAGCTGAGACTGGGGGAAGCGGGCGACTGGAACCCCCGCCGCCACAGGCGCTTATGCTCAGGGCCAGACACAACCCCAGCGGAATAGACCAAGAGCGAGCCAAGCCCAAGGAGGAATGGGATCGCGAGAGATGAGGCATGGTCAGATTCTCCAAAGCCAGCCGGTTATGCCAGCCAAGGATATCCTACCGGCGAAGCCTAAAGATTGCGGAACCGGGAACGCTTCCCCCCGCGCCCGGCTCTTCCGATTTGCCCCAAGACCCAACGTGGCGATGCGCACTTTAGCCTCTTGCCGCCCGTGCACCTGGGCAGTAAAACCAGGGTGGGAGGGTGTGTGGCAGATGAATATCGCGGTCTTGGGGTTCAAAGGGGGCGTGGGCAAAACCACCACGGCGGTACACCTGGCCCTCTACCTTCAGCAAAAACAAGGGGCAGCCCCTTTGGGTGGGTCGGGGATGGCCCTGTTGATCGACGTCGATCCCAATCGCTCGGCCTCTCGCTGGGCAGAACGGGGATCATCCTTTCCTATCAAGGTATTGGC
>NZ_JANSHS010000040.1:0-3041 GCF_047461695.1 Synechococcus sp. R6-7 | reverse complement strand
AGAAGACATTTTGTTAATTTTGGGGAATCAAGATGGCGCGATTCCCCACACCACTTTGAATGCCCAAGAGCCGGCTTCTGTTGCCAACACGCTGCTTCTGTTGGTTGAGCAAATGATGCCCCAGGTGGTTGTTTGAACAGATTTTCAGGTATCCAGCAGGCTACAGCTTTTTTTAGCAACATCGACCCCAGCCAACACAGGCGTATCTTTTGTGGGACAGGGATCCCTCCCGTGAAGCCGAAAAACGGGAGATTGGATTCGGTGGAGATTTGCCGCATAATGAAATGTCCTGAGTGATCTTTCTTGCCAGCCATTGAACCAAGAGGATCCCCGCTGTGTTGCTTCTCGATTGCTCTCCCCTGACCCTTTCCCCAGAGGAAGCGCGGGAGAAACTGTTGTATCTCCTCGCCCAACTGGCCTATCGAGAAGGCTCCTTTACCCTCACTTCTGGACAGAAGAGCCCCTACTACATCAACTGCAAACCGGTTACCCTTCACCCCCAAGGAGCCTATTGGGTGGGATCCCTGCTGCACCGACTGTTGCCGCCCGAAACCGAAGCAGTGGCCGGAATGACGCTGGGGGCAGATCCCCTGGTGACGGCGGTGAGTTTGGCCTCCCTGAGGGCTGAGCCTGCCAACCTAGCCGCCTTGATCGCGCGCAAAGAGCCCAAGGGGCACGGTACGCAGGCCTGGATCGAGGGGCCGGAGTTGCCGGCAGGCAGTCGGGTGTGGATCCTGGAAGATGTGGTGACCACCGGCAGTTCTGCTTTGAAGGCTGTCGAACGGGTGCGGGCAGCCGGCTATCGGGCAGAAGGGATCCTGGCTTTGGTGGATCGGCTGGAAGGGGCAGAAGACCGCTGCCGAGAAGCAGGGATCGCCTTTCGTCGCCTATTCACCCTTCCAGAAGTGCAGGCTTGCCATCGGGCCTTGACCTCAGGAAAATCAAAGGACTAGCCTGCCCCCTTGGTGAGCATCAAAGCTTTGGAGAGCGGACATGCTGCCCCCTGCCTACTCAGCTCTGCCCAGCCGAAATCTGCCGAGCCTACCGCATCGGGCGCGGGTGGCTGTGTACGTGGTGATGAACATCGAGCACTTCACCTTTGGCAAGCTGGGCACGGCCATTCAACCCCATCTCACCAGCTCCCCTGAGATCGCCAACTATGGCTGGCGGGACTACGGCAATCGGGTGGGCATTTGGCGCTTGTTTGAGCTGTTTGCCGAGCTGGGGATCCCGGTGACGGCGGCCTTGAATGCGGAAATGGTGGATCTTTACCCCCCCATCATCGAAGGGATCCGCCAATACGGCTGGTCGGTGTTGGCCCACGGCTGGAACAACTCCACCGGCCACAGCGGCCTGGCCCGTGACGTCGAACAGGAGCTCATCGAGCGCAGTTTGTCCCTTTTGGAGAAGGTGTCGGGATCCCGCCCTTGGGGCTGGCTGACGCCGGGGTTTTCCGTTAGCGAGAACACCTTTGACCTGCTCAAGGCTGCCGGGATCCGCTACACCACCGACTGGGTAAACGACGACCAACCCTACTGGTTCCCAACTGCCGCCGGCCCCCTTTTGGGGATCCCCTACACCCTGGAGGCCAACGACATCAGCCTCTGTCTCAGCGCCCGCCTGCCGGCAGAAGCCTTTGCCCAAGCCCTCATCGACCAGTTTGATCAACTGTGGCAAGATGGGGAACGCTCCCCCCGCGTCATGGCCATCGGCCTACATCCTTTCATTGTCGGGCAGCCTCTGCGGATGGGATCCCTGAAAAAAGCCTTGCAGCACATCCAATCTCGCCCTCATACTTGGCTCACCACCGGCGATGGTCTCTACGACTGGTATGCCCAAGCCTGCCCTGCGCCTGAGATGGCCTGACAGGATCCCAGTTCCGGATCCCTGGCCAGGGCGGAAAAGGGGGTCTTTTGGCTTTGTGCCGATTTTGTCTTGTCTGGAGCTGTTCATCGTGGCTCTGGAAGTGACAGCATAGGCGGTGAAGCCACCTTCAGCAAAAGGGCTTGGCCATGCGCATGGGCAGACTCAGTGGGATCCTCCTGCACCCCACCTCGCTACCGGGGCCATTTGGTATCGGCGATCTGGGGCCATCGGCTTATCGCTTTGTGGACTTTCTGGTGGAGAGCGGCCAACGCCTCTGGCAGGTTCTTCCTCTTGGGCCGACCGGCTGGGGCAACTCCCCCTACATGAGCTTTTCCTCCATTGCCGGCAACCCGCTGCTCATCAGCCCGGAGCTATTGGTGGGGGCCGGTTGGCTAGAGCCCGACAGTTGGCAGGATCTGCCCCAATGGCCGGCCATCCAGGCGGGAGATAGGGGCCGGGTGGACTACGAAACCGTGATCCCCTTCAAGCTGGGCCTGTTGCACCGCGCCTGGGCTACCTTCAAAGAAAAAGCTTCCGGCCCCGATTGGGAAGCTTTCCAAGCCTATTGCGCTGCCGAGGCCGACTGGCTGCCGGACTATGCCCTGTTCATGGCCCTCAAGGATGTGTACGGCGAGCAAGAGTGGAACCAATGGGATCCGGCCTTGGTGCGACGGGATCCGCCGGCTTTGCAAGAGGCTCGCGATCGCTATGCCGATGCCATTACCGAGCAGATGTTTTGGCAGTATCTGTTTGCCCAACAGTGGGGATCCTTGAGGGAGTATGCTCATCGGCATCAAGTGCGGCTCATTGGGGATGTGCCCATCTATGTTGCCCCCAACAGTGCCGACGTGTGGGCCAACCGGGAGCTGTTTCACCTGGATGAACAGGGACGGCCTTTACAAGTAGCCGGTGTGCCGCCGGACTATTTCAGCCCCACCGGGCAGCGCTGGGGTAACCCCCTCTACAACTGGGAGGTGCTCAAGGCTCGCGGCTACGACTGGTGGATCCGGCGCATCCAGGCCATCCTCAAGCAGGTGGACTGTGTGCGCATCGACCACTTTCGCGGCTTCGAGAGCTACTGGGCCATTCCAGGCGATGCAGAAACGGCTGTGGAAGGGGAGTGGCAAAAAGGGCCGGGAGCAGATTTCTTTCAGGCCCTGGCCGACAAGCTGGGG
>NZ_JANSHS010000039.1:0-1716 GCF_047461695.1 Synechococcus sp. R6-7 | reverse complement strand
CCCACCATGTATCGCACGGCCGCCGCCGAGGAATCCCAATGCGAGCTGCTGCCGCTGCAGGAGTTTTTGCGTCTCTTCCCCGCTGCTGCCCCGCAACCTGCCCTCAGCAACCCGTTGCTGCTCTCGGCCCAGGCTCTGCCCAGGCAGGGGCTCGCCATCCTTTTCTTTGAGGAATAGGGCTATGCGAGGTCAGGTCCTAAAAATCGCTGTCGGACTGGGATCCCTAATGGTGGTGGGGGGCTTGGGCCTCTACGGTCACACCTTGGCAGAAGATCCACAAGCCTTGGCCCAAGCCAACCCGCTGCGGCTGCAACTGGCTCTCTGGCTGGGGAAAGACGCCAACGCCGTCGATGAGCGGGGCAAGACAGCCCTGTTTTTCGTAGAAAGCGGCCTCAACGCCCGTCTTTTGCTGGCAGCGGGGGCGGATCCCAATCGACCGGACTATGGGGGAGCCAGCCCACTGCACCAAGCCGCTCGCCTGGGCAACCCTGAGGTTACGAAAGCCCTGCTCCAGGGAGGGGCCGAGGTGAATGCTCGTTTTGGCGCCGGTGGCCTTCCCCTGCATTTTGCCGCTTGGTCCGGCAACCCCGAGGTCGTTCGGCTGCTGCTGGAACATGGCTCCGAGATCGACGAGCCGGACGGCTACGGCCTCACGCCCCTGCGCATCGCCCAGGATCTGCGCCGCTGGGAAGCTGCGATCCTTTTGTCCCGCTGGCCCCGCTCGGCATCCGCTGACGGGCATATGGATTGATTCCGCTTCTCTCACCACCCCAGCACCCAGGCGAAGATCAAAGGCGCCACGATGGTGGCATCCGACTCGATGACAAATTTGGGGGTGTCGATCCCCAATTTGCCCCAGGTGATCTTCTCATTGGGCACTGCCCCCGAGTAGGAACCGTAGCTGGTGGTGGAGTCGCTGATCTGGCAGAAATAGCCCCACAGGGGTACGCCCTGGCGACCCAGATCTTGATGGAGCATGGGCACCACACAAATGGGGAAATCCCCAGCAATGCCGCCGCCAATTTGAAAGAAGCCAATGGAGCACTCCGCCGAGGTGTGCGTGTACCAGTCCGCCAGGTGGATCATGTACTCGATCCCTGTGCGGACGGTATGCACATTGCGGATCTCACCCGTGATGCAGTGGGCGGCATACATGTTGCCGGTGGTGGAGTCTTCCCATCCCGGCACATAGATGGGCAAGTTGGCCTCCATAGCGGCGTAAACCCAAGAATCCCGGGGATTAATTTGGTAGTAGGGCTCCAGCCGGCCGCTGCGCAGGATGCGGTAGATAAACTCGTGCGGGAAGTAGTGTTCCCCGGCCTGGTCGGCAGCCATCCACTCTTCCAAGAGGGCTTTTTCTAGGCGCCGCATCGCCTCCTCTTCGGGAATGCAGGTATCGGTTACCCGGTTCAGGTGCCGCTCCAGCAGCTCCTGCTCCTGCTGCGGGCTAAGATCGCGGTAGTGGGGCACCCGCTCGTAGAACTCATGGGCGATGAGGTTAAAGATGTCCTCTTCTAGGTTGGCGCCGGTGCAGGAGATGGCGTGAACCTTACCCTGCCGGATCATTTCCGCTAGGGAAAGGCCCAGCTCCGCTGTGCTCATGGCGCCGGCCAGGGTCACCATCATTTTGCCGCCCTTTTCCAGGTGAGCACAATAACCTTTGGCTGCATCCAGCAGCGCGGCGGCGTTGAAGTGGCGAAAATGATGTTGGATAAA
>NZ_JANSHS010000038.1:0-11095 GCF_047461695.1 Synechococcus sp. R6-7 | reverse complement strand
CAGCAGTGTTCAGCGTAAATGTATCAGACGCGACAGGCACTGAACACTCTGGAAGTGTTTGTTAGCGTTTCGTAGGTCTTTCGGAGCGGTCATCAGTACCCCGTTGAGCAGCCAGAAATTGTTAAGCTTAACGCACGGATGGCAGTATCCGGCCATGCCCCGAGTGACAACTGCTGACGATCTGCTGACAGAATATGCCTCTGGCGAGCGCAACTTTCAAGAATCCAACCTGGTGGGGGTGGACTTGGTGCGCTCCAACTTGCAAGGGGTGAATCTGAGAGGGGCCAACCTCTCCTTTGGCAAGCTGAGTGGCATTAACCTGCAGGAAGCCGATTTGCGCGGCGCCGATCTCAGCTCGGCCAACTTGATGGGGGCCAACCTCCGCGGGGCCAATCTTTGGGAAGCCAACTTGATCGGCGCGGATCTCAGCTTTGCCGACTTGCGGGAAGCCAACTTGCACGGTGCCTACCTTTGGGAAGCCAAGCTAACCCGTGCACAACTGCAGGGAGCCGATCTGAGCGGGGCAAAAATCGGCGGAGCAGTGCTGACCGGCGCTGACCTCAGCGGAGCCACCCTACCCGACGGGAGTGTGCGGGCTTGAGCCACCCCCCCAGCAGACAAGGCAGAATGGAACTGTTGCGACGGGATCCCTGATGTTACTGCTGTTCAACCTGGTCTTGACACTGCTGCTGGCTGTGGGAGTGGCAGTCCTGGCCGGACAAAACCCCACCACCCTGACCGTACATTTCTTAATGTGGCGCTCGGTGGAGCTGCCTTTGGGATTTCTCATCGCCGTGGCCGTCGGCCTGGGCCTGTTGACGGTGGGGCTGGGCTCTCTCCTCTGGCCTGGGCGCAGCTTTTCTGCCACCGCCCGCCAATTACAAGAGCGGGTGCGCCAACTGGAAATGCAGGATCAACCGCCCCAATAACGGCCAATTCCCAAAGGGATCCCCCTGCTTTCTGGCTTTGGCTCAACAGCTTCGATCCCCTGCAATTCTACCTGCAATTCTATAGTTGACTTGACAATCTTATCGCTGGCCCTAGGGAAAGCATGCTGGAATGGCCCACCGATGCGAGACTGGGCGTAAGCTGAGAAAGGATCCCTTCGCCGTCTGCTTGATCAGTGCGTATCTCCAACCGTAACCATGGCTTATTTCCAACCTACTTCCCCGGATAGCTCTCCCCAAGACCCACGGGCCCTGCGCAAAGCCCTGCGCGGATCCAGCACCTACTTTGCCAAGGGATTTGAAGAACACAAGGATCAGGCTCAACTGGAGCTGCAAACCACCTACAAAAGCCCCCTTGTGGAGCAAATCCGTGCCCAGTCCTACCGCTATCAGCGGGGCGACATTACCATTCACCTGGCCAGGGCCTTTGGCTTTTGCTGGGGCGTGGAACGGGCGGTGGAATATGCTTATGAAGCGCGGCGACGCTTTCCGGATCGGCAACTGTGGATCACCAACGAGATCATCCACAACCCTCTGGTAAACCAGCACCTGAAGGAGATGGGGATCCGCTTTGTGGAGAAAGGCCCAGACGGCAAGAAGGACTTCTCTCAGATCCGGCCCCAAGATGTGGTGATTTGGCCTGCTTTTGGGGCAAGTGCCTCGGAAATGGCGTTTTTTCGGTCGCAGGGCAATGAGATTGTCGATACCACCTGCCCCTGGGTTTCCCGCGTGTGGAACCAAGTGGACAAGCACCGCGCGGCTCAATTCACCTCTGTCATCCACGGCAAGTACAACCACGAGGAAACCGTAGCCACCAGCTCCTTTGCCGAAAAATATCTGGTGGTGCTGAACCTGGAAGAAGCAGAATGGGTCGCCCGCTACATTTTGCAGGGCGGAGATGCGGCAGAATTTCGGCGGCGCTTTGGCAAGGCCACTTCCCCCGGTTTTGATCCGGATCGCGATCTGGAGCGGATCGGCATCGCCAACCAAACCACCATGCTAGAGGGGGAGACCCGCGCCATTGCTAAGCTGTTTGAGACCACCATGCTGCGCAAATATGGCCCCCAGGAGTTAGACAACCACTTCATGAGCTTCAACACCATCTGCAATGCCACCCAAGAGCGGCAGGATGCCATGTTCGAGCTGCTGGAGCAACCTTTGGATGTCGTGGTGGTGATCGGGGGGTTTAATTCCTCGAATACCACCCACTTGCAGGAAATTGCCCTGGCCAAAGGCCTGCCCTCCTTCCATATCGATGGCCCCGACTGCATCCAACCCAACAACCGCATCCGTCACAAGCCTCTTCACCAAGACCCGACGGTTACCGAAGGGTGGCTACCCGATGGGCCGGTGCAAATCGGCATTACCTCCGGTGCCTCTACCCCAGACCGCGTTGTTGAAGAGGTGATTCAACGCATCTTCGCTCTACGTGAAGAACCCCGGCGGATCCCTGCCTAGGGATCCCTTCCCTCTCCCTCTTGAGCGTGCTCAACACCCTTTTTCAGGTTTATCCTCCCTTGCTGGGCTGGACGCTGCTGGGTTTTTTTCTCCAGAAGGGGCTGCCTGGCGGCTGGAAGCGTTGGCTGGATCCCCACGCCTTGGGGCGATTCATGTTTTGGGTGGGAGTGCCCCTCAGCATTGTTGGGTTTATGCAGGGGGTGGATCTGTCGGGCCAAATCTGGGTCGCCCCTCTGATCTGTTGGCTGTCGGTGGGGCTGGGGTTTGCCTTGACCAGCGCTTGGCTGTGGTGGCAGCGCCACAACTGTTGGAGCAGTGCCCAGCAGGGCAGCTTTCACCTAACCGCCACCCTGGGGAACACCGGGTATTTGGGCTATCCCATCTGTCTGGCTGTGGCCGGAAGGGCTTACTTTGGCTGGGCCCTGTTCTACGATCTGCTGGGCACTCTGTTCATGGCCTACGGGTTTGGCGTGTGGGTGGCCAGCCGCCACGGCAGTTCCCATGCTCAGCCTTGGCAGGTGGGCCTCCACATTCTGCGCACCCCTGCCCTCTGGTCGTTTGCGATGGGCCTGCTGCTGACGCGCGAACCTCTGCCGGGTTGGCTCTCTCAAGCGTTGGCGGCTTTTGCTTGGAGCATGATCCCGCTCAGTTTGATGATTTTGGGGATGCGGCTGGCCCAGGTGAAGCGCTGGGGATCCTTTCTTGCCGCCGGAGTGGCCCTCTTGATCAAAATTGTGATTGTGCCGCTCTTGGTGGGAATCGGCCTTGCCTTCACCCCCTACCCGCCTCTGGCCAAGCTGGTGCTGGTCCTGCAGAGCGGTATGCCCCCCGCCATCGCCACCCTGGTGCTCACGGAAGAATACGACTTGGATCGGGAAATTACCGTAACTGCCTTGGCCGTGGGGTACTTGGCCGCCTTGCTGACCTTGCCCCTCTGGCTGGGACTCTGGGGATCCTAATAGGCCAGGTGAGACAAGGTTTGCTCGAGGTAGCTATGCACCAGTTGATCCAGCTCTGCTTCCTGAGTGGGCAACTCCCGGCCCTGGAGCCATCCCCGAAAACCCGAGCTTTCCACAATGGCCTGCCGCAATGGCTTCCAAACTGCTTGCGTGCGCAGTACTGTGAGGGCCTCTGGCTCGCTGGAGTGCTCCGCACCGCTGTTGCGAGCGTGAACGGAGCTGAGAGCAGGATTGGTCATGAGAGGAAGGTGAGTAGGAGTGATTCACCCTCAGAATAGCTTGGATCCCAGTTGGCTTTGGCTCTCTGGGATACAAATCTCCCCCTCTGTTCTGAACAAGCCTTCTCTCAATCGCTCAGGCAAAACCAATCCATCACCATCAACCAACTGGCGCAAGAGGCCCAGGGATCCCTAAACAAACAGTTGGCTGCGCTGCTCGACCCGCAAAGTTGGCCCCAAGGCATTGAGAAGAGAGACGCCGTAGCTGCGGGCAATGATGCGGCTATCCAAAATGGCCACCCATCGGGTGGATGAGCTGGAATCTTCTCCCGAATCAGAGCTTTGCCGCAGAGGCGCAACAGCCCGTTGCAACTGGGCAGCAGCCACCGGCAAAAGGTACTGACGGAACCAGTCCTGCTGGGTGCGTTGCAGATATTGCACCCGTCCGGCCACCCTTGGGTCTTCCACAGAAGGGAAAGGCAAAGTGGTGATCACCATCAGTTCCGGGCGAGGCAAGCCGGCCTTGTGGTGTAGCCAGTAGGGCCAGTCGCAGACCAAAATGCCCTTTTCGCCCGGAAAAGGGCTGTTTACCCGCACCCGCGAGCCGAATTCGGCAGCCAAAGCCGCTCCCACCTGTGCCTGCAGAGGTTGATCCGACACCAACACCACCACAAAGCCTTGCGCTTGAGGGATCAGCTTTTTCAGCTCTTGCAGCAGGTGATCCCGAAATAGAGGGCTGTTGGGCAAGGGCAGGCGCGGCAAGTAGAGGGACAGCTCCGCCCCGCCGGAACGGGGCCAACCCTCGCCTGAGGCAAACCGCAACGGCGTCAGATCCGGCAAGCCCAACCGTCGCCGGTAGGTTTCCGCCTGGCGATCCAGATCCAGCGCTTCCCCGATAATCACCACCGGCTGTGTGGCCCAAATGGGGGCCAACCAATCCTGCAGAGCCGTCGGGCTGTGGTGAAGGGTGAGGCGACCGGTTTCTCGGTCGGTTTCGGCCCACCAAATCCATTTGGAGACGGGATCCCCCTCAGAGCTGAGCCGCTGGCGGATTTGATCCCAGGGATCCGGCAGCCAGCCGGGGTAGCCTGTCACCAAAGACAGCACAGCATCCAGGTGAACCTGTTCATCCGCATGAAGCAGACAGCGGGAAAGAGGCCGCCGCAAAAGCTGCAGGGACAAATTGACCTGAACCTGGGAGAGCTGCTCCGCCTCGGCAGGGAAGATTTGCCGGAGCTGTTGCCAATGGCTGGCTTCCAGGGTCACCGTCAGCACCTGGTAGGCCCAATCTTCCAGGTCTTCGGCTCCATCCAGGATCAAAGGGATCCCTGTCGGCACTTGCGAGGATCCCTTTCTCAAGCGAGCTTGCAGCCAATCCAGGGGATCCACCAACAGCAACCCCTGGAAATCGGGATCCGGCCAACGGTCTTTTTGCAGGACGGGCTTATGCAACTGCAGGGTGTGCTGTAGCCAGGGGATCTCTTCCCCCAAAATTTGCGCCTGCACAGGAGCTGTAGCGCAGAGCAAGGTGGGGTTGGGCCACATCAGGGCCGGCAGCAGATAACTGAGGCGGTGCTGACCCCCAGCAGGCACCTGGATCAAGGTGCTGCGACCCAACCGCAACCCTCGCGCCACCATGCGAGCCATCGTCAACTGGTGGGGCCACAGGGCTTCGGGAGACTGCCGCAAAAGCTGCCGCAACTGTTGGTGGACTTCAACCTCAATCACAGTTCAGTACGCCGGGGGTCTGCCACAGACGGTAGGGTGAACTAGCCTATTCTAGGGTAGAGAAGAAAACCAAAGCCCATCTCTGGGGTGAGCGATGTCTCTTCTAGCTGCTGTTTCCACAGAGGGCCAACCCGTTGCACAGACGGGATCCCTGCTTCTAGACCGCTCCGGGTGGGGCCGCTTGCGCATGAAGGGATCCCCAGGCTTGGACTATCTGCACAACCAAAGCACCCAAAATCTGAAGGCCCTCCAGCCAGGGCAGGGGGCCGACACGGTTTTCGTGACCCCCACCGCTGGCATCCTGGATCTGGCCACGGTGTACGCGGGAGAAGAAGACTGCTGGATCTGGACTTCGCCCCAGCGGCGCAGCCTGCTGATGCAGAGTTTGGGGCGTATGCTGCCTTTGGTGCGGGGAGCAGAGTTGAAAGATGAGACGGACCAGACCTTTGGTTTTGGGTTGCTCGGCCCCCAGAGTCAGGCTCTCCTGGAGCAAGTGGTGAGCTCAGAAGAGATTCCGACCAGGCTCAATGAGCACTGCGCCGTGGAGATCCAGGGGATCCCTGTCCATCTGGCTTGTGGCACGGGTCTTGCCCAGCCGGGGTTTACCCTCTGGGGCACCATTGACCAGAAAGTCGCTCTTGAAGAATGCTTGCTCCAAGCCGGAGCCAAGCTGGCCCCACCTGAGCTGTGGGAAGTCCTCCGCCTAGAAGCGGGTCGCCCCGCCGCCGACCGAGAGCTGACCTCAGACTACAACCCCCTAGAAGCCGGCCTGTGGCGAGCTGTTTCCCTTGACAAAGGTTGCTACGTTGGCCAGGAAGTCTTGGCCAAGCAGGTAACCTACCGGCGCATTCGGCAAACTTTGTGGGGGATCCGCCTTCAAGGAGAAGCTCGTCCTGGCACAGAGATTTTGCGGCAGGGGGAAAAGATTGGTTTACTGACCAGCGCGGGCTTGACTTCGCAAGGGTACCTGGGATTGGGATACGTGCGCACTAAATTCAATCCTGCCGAGGGGCTGGAAGTTGAAGTCGGCTCAGCGCCGGGAGTCCTGACCCGAATGCCGTTTTCCAGCTTCCCGCCTATTGTCTAGCATTATTTTTGCGGCAGAAAGCTCTCCTGCTTTGTAGAGAGAAAATGGGCAAAGGATTAAGAACTTACCAGTCAAAGTGGCGGCGAAAGCGGGGATCCCGTCGATCCTTTTTGCGTCGGTTGCAGGTTTTGCACAACGTTTGCAGATTGCTGATGTCGTTGCTGCCCCCTTGGGCAATGGGGATGATGTGATCGATCTGAAGCTGAACCTCTGGGGGCGACTTTCCGCAACCGCGACAACGGAAGCCGTCTCTTTGGAAAACATACTCCCGCACGGCTGCTGGAATTAAAATCCTTTCGCCGGATTTTCTTTCTTTCATCATTATTCATCCATACTGCGAAGATCGTCCAGTGGAGACTTTTCATCTAGAGGTTCTAATATCTCTTGGTCGGGTTCTTTTATCAGAAATTCAGGATTGTCAGGATAAAAGTCAATCGTAACTTCTACTCTTACTTTTACTCTACCGGTCTGCCAACCGTTAGTTTTAGGAGAAAGAATCAAGCATGGAACTCCTTTATCGAAAAAATGAACCTGATCTTCATAGGGAATACCTGTTTGTATCTCAAACGAACTCAAGTAACTGTCTAGTCCTCTTCCCATTTGGTCAAACTCCAGGAAATAAGAATTGATAGAATCGCAAAGCTCGGAAATCATGTAGACTTTCTGATTATTGTTCTCGTTGATAAAAGTGATAACTCCGTCTCGCAGTTGGCTAAGATTAATGGATGTTTTTGTCATCTTATCGACCTCAAGACATAGAGACAACTTGAACAGCCCGTAAATCATCCAGTATAGAATCCTCTAGTTTTCTGGGAGCGCTATCTCCAGAATCTCTATATGGGTCATCAGGAACAAACTCGAGATAAACTTTGACTGATATCTTGCCAGAGATCCACGACTTTCTGGGCTGTAAGACTCTAGATTCTATTCCATCCACGAGCATTTTAATGTCCGCATAAACCTTTCTTGATTTAAGGTAACCGTTTGTCCGTAAAGTATCTGAAAGAAGGTAATTAATAATTGCACTATGCAATCTACTTGGAAGGTAGACTTGATCACCAATTCCAACGACAGTTTCCCTATCATCTGACCTAAAAACTATCGGATCGACCACGGCATTGTCTCCTATTGCTAACAGACTTTACTGACTGACATCTCCCCGAATGTCATCCAAAGGCGATCTACTGCTCCCTGATCCCGTTTCTTCTGGCTCAAACTCAACCACTAGTCTCATCCTAACTCTACCAGCAATCCACGGTGAGCCAGGACGTAAGAGTTTAGCAGGAATTCCTTTCACGTTAGTTATTCCGTTCAAGTTGCTCCATAGAATCGAGACTCCCTTTTCGCTAAGTTTGCTGGATAAGTAGGATCTGATACTCTCATAAACAATCTCTGAGTACACCTGAGCAAACTCTTGCGAGTAGATTAGGCGTCCTCCTATATCAATGACAGTATTTTGGAAAATATCTAGCTCAACAAAGCACTCCTGAGATTGATCATTACTTGACACTTGCCCAACCCCCTCTATGTCTCTCTGGCTTGGGCTAGCTCTCACTTTCGCGAAGGTCATCCAGAGGGGATCCACTGCTGCTCTCTGAGCCTGTATCCTCTGGCTCAAACTCTACAATGATCCGCAATCTGACTCTGCCTTTTTCCCAATCCTTCTTGCCTGGCACCAAGAGTTGACAAGCAAGTCCCTGCCCAAACCACTTCGCTTCTTGCAACAATTTTTCTTCTGGCTTGGGAGCAAGAAGGCTACTGGCAATGTTGAGCAAGTCTTCCGGCGGCAGGATCCCTGAAGATCTCAAGGCCGCAATGAACAAGCGATGCAGCTCTTCTTTCTTGGTCAAGTCCTCTTGGGCTGCTTTGACCAAGTTGGCAACCTTGAAAGTTTTCTCCCTTACAGAGAGGATCCCTTCTGGGTGCTGCTGTAGAGGTATCGATTTGGATCCCATGACTTTATCTGGATCAAGTGAAAGGCCAAAAACAAAGACAAGCCGCTCTATCTCAAATCATCGAGAATGCTATCCAACTCTGGAAAACTCTCGTCTATGGGTGTAGAACGACCAAGAGCGACTGCTTCGCTTGCATTGCTGTCACCTACTTGCTGTTCAGGAAGACTTGCCAAAATTTGAACTGACTCACCAACAGAGGAAGGTTCAGGACGAGTAATCAAGGGCAGCATCTCACGATTGAGGCCCAAAGCTTGCAAGCAGAGGTTGATCCCAGAAACAGCTTGGTTGTACTTGTCTATGCTTGCCTCCAGTTCTTTCAGCCGCTGTTGGTTAAGCGCAATTTTCTCTTCAGCCTCTTTTCTGAGAGTTGCTTCCATGAACTGCTTTGCTTCTGGGTACTTTTGCAAAATCTCATCGGCTACTTGCTTGGCAACCGGCAATAGCTGAGTTTTTAGAGTATTGTTGGTCTCTTGTCGGAAGCTAGAACGCACTGTCTGGTTAATTTTCGGCTCGAAGTCAAGCTTAAGTAATTGTCGGATTCCAGGCTCTGCGTCGCGAATAGCAGAGATGTCATAAGATTGGCTGGTTTGCTTTAGGACTTCTCGAAACTGGTAGATCGAGAATGTTCCTTCGTCGTAGAAGCGGGGACTTTCTCTGAGGTAGCGGTCGCACTCTTTTCGGGCACCATTGACAAGAGAACTCAAAGTTACCTCCTTAACCAAAAGAAGCTTTTTCTCCAAGTCCCCATCGGATCCCAGTAGGCGAAACAACTGCCTGTAGTAGCTCGAGCTGCGAACTTCATCAACAAGGCGACGAAAGAAGTTCTCTACAAGCGTGCTGGCTGATTCTACCAGGATGTCCTCTAGATGGTTGGACAAATAATAAAAGGCTTCGACCAATACAGCTAAGAATGGAGCTGTGGAGTTGCGGGGACGAATGCGAACGGCTTGACTGTAAACATTGTCCAACGAAAAAGTATCCAAAAGCTCATCTAGCCTCCGTACCATCCTAGCCTGCAATTTACGGAAATCGTTCTCAAATTCTTTGTTTTCTCCGTTAATAACTTTATTGACTACTGTCTGGATATGCTCGTCAAACTCTCGGCCAATACTGGCTAGCTGCTGATTGATCAGCGTCAGCTCATAGGAAATCATGCTGTCAATCTCTTTGGGCTGGCTATCAATGTCTCGGTAGAGATCTAGATAGGACTTCCTCATCTCGATGCAGAGAGGTTGCAAATCATCGGCCAGCGCGGAAAATAGCTGTGGCCGCTTTTCTTCCGTTAAATAACGAGTGATCCCAGCTCGAAAGTCCTCGATGCCGCTATCTTTGATCATGTAGTCAATCAGAGGCTTTCCCCACTCCCTCAGAATCCGAACGTAGTTATTTATTGGTGTATCATACCCATGTACAGAAGGGCGGAACGGGGATCCAACTAGCCTACCCGACGTGCAGTACTTATTAAACTCGCTGACAAACTGGGGCGTTTCTTCCTCACCACCCAATTCTTTGATGCTTTCTGAAAAAATCGTATCCAGTCCAAATCGATCCTCGGGGGTAGTTGCCTTGATCTGGGAACCATAGAAGCCGAGAAGGCCGCTTGTCTTAAATACGCGGAGTTGACGAAACTGCTGGTCGATAATGTTTTCTAGTCTCTGCTTTAGTTGTGCGTTGTACCAAGTCTCGTCAATCCGGTTAAATACATAGAAGACCCGATCCCTGATGCTATCATTACTTTGAATATGCTCAATAAGCTCTGTCTCTTCCTTGGTCAGCTCACCCGTTGCAGCACACTTGAGAACGCAAACAACTGCGGACGTATCCGGATCGGCAATTTTTCGATAAGTACGCTCTGCATCCGCTTTGACTGGAGCATCGATCCCAGGAGTATCGACAATAACGTTTCCATCTTCCAGCAAGGGGTGGTGGCAATAGTATTCCACCTTTCGCAAAACTGCGCTATTGGCGCCGCGCCGGGCAAAACCCGCAGCTTCTCTTAAGTTGCCGAAGTTGAGCTGCTCCATTGAGAAAACTTTGTTCTCGGTAGGGTGAATTTTGTCCCGGTTCTGCTGGAAACCTGTAATCAACAAGCGGAGGGCATCCGCCTGCTTTGCCCGCTCTGACTTGCTTTTGCCTCCCTCCTGCTGAATAATAGCCTCAGCACGCTCCTTCAGGGGATTCAGTGCAGTGTCTTCCAGCCTGCTGAGTGACGGAGCCAAGTTTAGGAAAGCGCAGAAGGCGGTCATCTGTTCTTGCACTTCCTGCTCGCTGAGAAAAGTGAGCACTACCCTCTCCGCATTTGGCTCTGCGTAGGCGATGTAGCACTCTGTCCCTGTGGCGTGCCCTTCGGCGCTGTAGAGAAGCTCTCTTTCTAAGAGGGCATTGATTAGCATAGACTTGCCAGCACTGAAAGCACCGGCAAAGACAATCTCGAAGGTTGGAGAAATAGCTTTGCTGAGGGAAGCTTGAATCCGAGTGGTATCTTGCTTGCCTGAAAAAGTGGAATCCTGATGCCAGAGTTGCAGGATAGCTTCAACCTGCTCTTTCAAGTTCTCACACTGAGGCAGGAGCTTTACAGACATAAGAGAGCGATCTCCACAGAGGCTGCCGGGATTATAACTTGCCTATGCTTGAGGTGAGGATTCCTACAACAATTTTCTTCAGTCCCGGAGCTGTGTGGCTATATGTGCATACACGTGAAGAGAGAAGAGCAGAACTGATACATTTACGCTGAACACTGCTG
>NZ_JANSHS010000037.1:0-11624 GCF_047461695.1 Synechococcus sp. R6-7 | reverse complement strand
TTTTGGCCTCGGCCTTGATCACCGGGTTGGCGAGAAACTGGCCCAGCTCCGGCGTAGCCCGCAAAACCTCGGCAATAAAGCGCATATCGGCGGCAAAAGTGTCCAGCAATCCCTGGCCTGACCCAAGAGCAATGAGAGCCTCGGCATAGGGATCCACCACCTTCTCAGCCATTGTGCTGCTGATCATACCTTTCTCCTCCTTGAGAGTTAGCGGGCAATCATTTGGATCCCTTTCTCGATCAGGCTGCGGTGGGTCTCTTCGTTGAGGTGCTGCGGCAGCTCCTGCTCCACCTTGCTCAAGGCTTGGCGAACGATCTGCCGACGCAACTCCTGAAAAACCCGCTCCTGCTCGCTGGACAACTCTTTCTCGGCATTGGCCCGCAGCCGCTCAACTTCCCGCTCCGCCTGCTCCAACAACTCTTGCCGACGGGCTTCGGCGTTGGCTTCCGCCTGCTTGCGGATACGTTCAGCCTCCTGCTGAGCCTGGGCCAGCTTTTGCTGCTCCTCCGCCAGCTTCTCGATGGCTTCCTGTTTGCGCTGCTCCGCTTGCCGCAGTTCTTCTAGGATCCCCTCCCGCCGCTTGGCCAGGGCTTCTCCCACCACTTTGCGACCCAAGATAAACAGCAAGGTGAGAATGATCGCGATGTTGATCAGGTTGCTCTCGAGAATCTTGGCCAAGAGATCCCCCTCTCCTGCCTTGGCTTCTGGGAGTAGCTCCGTGGTCTCGGCCACAGCCAAGATCCAACCGGCCACCCAACTCCACACAGGCATCGCAAGCTCCTCCAAAAGTACTTCCAACCAGCGATCTAACGAGCACTGCCCAACAGTTTCTGGGTAATCTGGGCGGCAATGGCATCCACCTGCTGCTGCAGCTGTTCGAGGGCTGCCTGCTTCTCTTGCTCGACCTGTAGCCGCGCCGCCTCCAGCTTCTGCTGGATCTCTGACTGCACAGCAGCCAGTTTCTCGGAACGAATGCGAGCAGCTGCAGCCTCTGCCTCAGCGATCACCTGCTGGGCTTGCAAGCGGGCCTGGCTGATCTCAGACTCATACTGTCGGGTCAACGACACCGCCTTGTCCAACCGCTCTTGGGCTTCCGCTTGAGTGGTGCGGATGTAGTCGCTGCGGCTGTCGATAGCCCGCGTAACCGGCTCATAGAAGAGGGAGTTGAGCACTGCCACCAACAGCAAAAACTGAATGGCAATCAGGGGCAGGGTGGCATCCAGATCGAAAAGACCACCTTTTTCAGCCGCTTCAACAGCCAATAGAGTTTGGAAGAGCATGGGTGTTATGACCCCAACAGAAACTTAGGTCTACCGTCAGGCCGGGTTGGGGGGCGGATATGGCTCACCTCGGCCATTGCTGCGGCCCGCCCCCGTAGGACACTAGGCGAAGGGGTTGGCAAACAAGAGCACCAAAGCCACCACCAAGCCGTAGATGGTCAGAGCTTCCATGAAGGCCAGGCTAACCAGCAGGTTGCCGCGGATCTTGTCTTCCGCCTCAGGTTGGCGGGCCACCCCTTCCATCGCAGCAGCAGCGGCGTTCCCCTGTCCGATCCCAGGACCCAGGGATCCCAGACCAATGGCCAGAGCAGCAGCCAGAACAGAAGCAGCAGAGGTTAACGGATCCATAGTGAGATGCTCCTTGGTGATTGACACAACAACAACGTCTCTTGAGCTTCAGAGGTGATCGGGTCTGATACACTACAGCCTCAAATCACTCCCTTGTCGGCGGCTTTCAGAACCAATCTGTCAGCCCCAACAAACCTTACCAAAAGAAGGGATCCCTTGCGCTGGCCCACTTGAGATGATCCTCCGTGAAAAGGCCAAGATGATCGGCCAAACAGCGGGATCAATCGTGGTGATCCCCTCCTCCATGACCTTCCAGCGCCTCTCCAATGTAAGCTGCCGAGAGGGTTGAGAAGATCAAAGCCTGAATTGCCCCCGTAAACAGAAACAAAATCATCACCGGCACTGGGATAAACAGAGGCACCAGCAACACCAACACCGCAATCACCAGCTCTTCTGCCAGGATGTTGCCGAATAGACGGAAACTCAGGGAGAGGGGCTTGGTGAAATCTTCTAAAACGTTGATGGGCAGCAGAATCGGGGTAGGCTCAATGTATTTTTTGAAGTAAGACAGCCCCCGCTTGCTGATGCCGGCCACGAAATACATGATGCTGGTGAGCAGCGCCAACCCGGCAGTGGTGTTGATGTCGTTGGTGGGGGAGGCCAACTCCCCTTCCGGCAGGGGAATTAACTTCCAGGGGAAGAGGTTGCCCATCCAGTTGGAGACGAAGATGAACAGGAACAAGGTGCCGACATAGGGTACCCAGGGCCGGAAGTTTTTCTCGCCAATCTGGGCACGGGCAATGCTCTGCACAAATTCCAGGGCATACTCGACAAAGTTTTGCAGACCAGCCGGCTCCCGCTGCAGTTGACGGGTGCCCAAGATAACCACCGTCAAGATCAGGGCAATGGCGATCCAGCTGGCGATCAAAACCTGCCCGTGAACCGTGAATTTGCCCAGGTGCCAGTAAAGGTGATGGCCGACCTCGAGTTCTGCCAAAAGAGGAGGAGAGGAGAAGGACAGGTTCATGGGCATCACACAGAAGAAGATGAACGGGTCAAGGTCTGGACAAGATGAATGAGCAGGGTGACCTTGTAGGTCATGAACCCCAGGAAAATGGGCAATATCTGTAAAGACTTCACCTGAGTGGCTAAAACGATCAGCCCGACAAACAGAGCCAAACGCGTCACCCCCAAACGGTTGCGGCTTTTGCCCAGCTCCGCTACGCCGCGGCCCAGCATGCGCAGATAAACCACGCCAACAACCGACCCCAGCAAGTAGTTGGCAGCTACCCCCAGAGAGTAAACCAGGGCCACTCCCACGGCAATGGCCAGACTTACCCCCAAGGTAACCAGCACCAGCCATAGCTGCAGCGCTTCATAGCTCCCGCTGCCAGCAACTGCTGCCCCCCTAGCTCCACCCTTCACCTTCCTCGCCAAATCGGGCTTCCCCAGGGCAAGGGGTGGCTCTGACGCAACTGGATCCCCTGTCTCTTCCTCCCGCTTCGGAGAAGGAGGTGCATTCTCCAAGGGAGGCAGTGGTCTGGGCTTCCACTGGGTCGCCTTCCAACGGGTAGAACTGTGAGAGAGGAGTCTGGAAGAACGGGCCATGGTTTCGAGGTCATGCCTCTCAAGGTTTGACCTTAACCCAAGATAACACGATTAAGTAACAATACTTAATGAGATTAAGTTGGGCCAAGGTCTGAAGGAGACTCCGCTGGTCGCTCAGACAGGCAGCTGGCCTTCCGAACGACAGGGATACTCCTCTGAGGAGCTAGCTAAGAATCTACCACTTTCGGGGATCGGTAGCGGCAAAATGGAAAACTTTCTGAAAGCTGTCTGGTGTAAAGTTTTGCTGGGGATGGTCAGCAGGCGTTAACATTCCGTAACTCTCTGTGTCCCGTCCTGGATCCCCCAGGTTTCATATACTAAGGGGCAGGAGTGGCAGAGGGTGAGGATGACTCCCCAGAGTTGGCTGGTGGATGCAATCTGGCTGGACTACCGCTTGGCAGTGGCGCTGACGGTGGTGATGCCATTGCTGCTGCTGATTTGGGCTTTTGCGGTGGGGTTGCGGCCCTTGATTCAGCTATTGATCGTTTATTGGCGGGTATCGAGCCTCTTGGCGGTGACGGTGTACCTGATGATTGGGGGCCTGCCCGTCAGCTTTCTCAGTGGAGCAATGGCGCGGCTGTTGATCTTGGTTTGTCTTTGGTTTTGGCGGGACTGGAGTGCTGCTCTCGAGCAGTCGAGAACCTGGGCGGCGCGAGCCTTTTTGCTCTGGCGGTGGGGCCTGACTGGTTATATGGGGGCCGGGATCCTCTTTTCGGGGGCCTTTGTGCCCTGTGCTTTCCGCACTTCTCTGCCAGAGGAGTGCCGGGCTTGGTTTGGGCCACCGCTGGGGTTTCGGGAGATCTTCCATCCCAATGTATCGCCGGAGCTGCTGGGGAGCGTGGGGGCCTGGGGGCTGGTGGCCTACCTGCTCTACAGCCTCTACTTTGTCTGGCGGCTGCGACCCGGAACTGATAAGGGGGAACTGGAAGCATGAGGGCCCTGCCTTGGCCCTTGGCCTTGGAGCGCTATAGCCAAGACCACCCGCAAGAGGTGCTGCGGGTGGAGGTAGAAAGCGAGGGAGAGTCTGATCTGGTGCTGATCTACCGCGGCTACAGCAGCTCCTTGCGCCGACCCACTCCCCCCGATCCCGAAGCGGCGGTGATCCCTCCCCAGGCCCGCTTTTTGCAGTTGGAGCGCTTGGCTGCCCCCTATCACCCCGATCGCTCACGGGTTCTGGCTGTCTATCGCAACTGGGGAGAGCTAACAGCATGGCTGGCCCAAGAAGGGATCCCAGTGACGGAGTAAGGGATCCCTGGCACCTACCGCCCCACAGGACTGGGTTGCCGCTGGAGGATGGTGTATTCTGCCGGCTGCAAAAGCGAACGTCCTGTCATTTCGGGGGGCTGAGGCAGGCCCAAGATCTCCAGCAGGGTGGGGGCCACATCAGCCAAAGTGCCGTTGGAGCGCAACTTGACATCGCCGCCACAGCCGGGGATTTTACGCCTTTCCCCCTCCACCAGAATGCAGGGAACGGGGTTGGTGGTGTGAGCGGTCCAGGGGTTGCCCTGGTCGTCCCACATCTGCTCGGCGTTGCCGTGATCCGCCAGGATCAAAGTAGTGCCTCCCGCATCTACCACTGCCGCCAGCAGCCGGCCCAAACAGCGATCCACCGTTTCCAGGGCGCGGATGGTGGCTTCGTAGTTGCCGGTGTGACCTACCATGTCGGGGTTGGCATAGTTGAGCACCACCAGGCTGTATTCGCGGCGGGCGATGGCCTCTATCGCCTTGTCGGTCACTTCCACTGCCGACATCTCCGGCGCCTGGTCGTAGGTGGTCACCAGCGGGCTTTGCACCAGGATGCGATCTTCGCCGGGGAAGGGCTGCTCAATGCCGCCGTTGAAGAAGTAGGTGACATGGGCGTATTTTTCCGTCTCAGCAATGCGCAATTGCTTGAGGCCGGCCTCGCTCACCACTTGGCCCAGCAGGTGATCCAGGTTCTGCGGCTTGAAAAGCACCTGCACCGGCAGCTCCGCCTCGTACTGAGTCATGGTGATGAAGGTGAGATCCGGCAGCAAGGGGCGCTGAAAGCCTGAGAAATCTGGGCAGACAAAGGCTTGGGTAAGTTGGCGGGCGCGATCTGGGCGGAAGTTGAAGAAAAGCACCGCATCTCCCGGCTGCACAGCCCCCGGAGCCAGGCGGGTGGGCGGGATGAACTCATCTGTGAGATCCTGGGCATAGAAAGCTTCCATCACCTCCGCGGCGCTTTGTCCACGGCCAGGGCCGTCTTGGGTCATGATCTCGTAGGCCTTTTGGGTGCGCTCCCAACGGCGATCCCGATCCATGGCGTAGTAGCGTCCGCTCAGGGTGGCGATGACGCCATTGCCCAGCCATTGCAGCTCTTTTTCCAGGGCGGCCAGAACCCTGGCACCATCGCGGGGCAAGGTGTCGCGGCCATCGGTGATGGCGTGGACATAGGCCGGAATCTCAGCCTGGGCCGCCAGCTTGAGCAACCCATAGAGATGGTCGATGTGGGAGTGAACCCCCCCCTCGGAGCAAAGGCCAACGAAGTGAAAACGGCCCCCTCGCTCTCTGAGCTGGCGACAAACTTGCATCAACAAGGGATCCTGGAAGAGGGATCCTGTCTCTATCGCGTCGCTGATGCGCACCAATTCCTGCGGCACCACCCGCCCTGCCCCCAAGGTCAGGTGCCCAACTTCAGAGTTGCCCATCTGTCCTGCCGGCAGGCCCACGGCCCGACCCGAAGCTTGCAGCAGGGTGTGGGGATAGGCAGCCCAAAGGCTATCCAGGACAGGGGTTTCCGCAGCCAGCACCGCGTTGCCATCGAGAGCATCCCGATAACCCCAGCCATCCAGGATCACCAAAACCACAGGTGCTACCGATTGCGAATCCATGAAATGGCCTCTCGTTTTATTTAAGACATAATACCAGCCCAGGCAACACGATACCGGATCTTACATTTGCGCTCAAGATTTCAGTATTATCAATCTTCTTTTGAGAGGATAAGGAAGTGCCTGCACAGGCAGGATGGAGTCTTTAGAGCCAACTCCTATGGACAACTGTGCTGCGGTCAAGAGTATTTCTGCGGATGAAATTGCAGATGGGATCCTCAGGGGCTGGGCTGCAACCGTTTGCGCAGAGACTCCGAGCGCCGCTTAGCAATGGCATTTCGGGGATCCAACTTCAGGGCAGTTTCGTAAGCTTCCAAGCTTGGGCCATAGAGATTTTTCTTCTCATAGGCATGGGCCAGATTGTTCCAAGCAGTTACATAACCGGGATCCGCAGCCACGGCATCCTTGTAGTAACGGATGGCCAAGTCGTACTGCCCCTGGCTGAAGTAGGCAAAACCGAGGGCGTTGCAGACGGGGGGAATGTTCTCCCCGGCCACTTCTAGGGCTTTTTTAAGCTGGGCAACCGCCTGGTCGTAGAGGCCTTTTTGCAAATAGACGCTGCCCAACTCGTAGTGCTCCTGCGGGGATCCCTTGCCTTTGATCAGGCGGGGCTGCAGCTCACGGATGACCTTTTCCTGGGCCCGTACCCGCAGCACCTCCCGCAGGACAAAGAAGCCCGCCACGCCGAGGATACTGGCCAGAGCCACCAAATACAGGAGGGGAACGTTAACGCCCATTTTGCTTGATCCACTTGCCTGTGACTGGCCTCGCTGGCGTCACGCCTGCAGGTGAGCCTCGATAAACCAAAGATCTTTGTCAATCTGGCGCGAGATCTCGGTGAACAGGTCTGCTGTGTCGGCATCCCCCAGTTCGGTGGTGCGGTCAATGTTGCGGCGGACGGAAGCTGCATATTGAGCGTAACGGGCTGCCAAAGCCTGCAGGTGATCCCGACCCTCTTCAGCGGCCAGATCGTACTCCGGCAAGGTGGAGGTTTGGGCAATGATGCGAGCCGTGCCGCGGGCGATGCCCCCCAGCGCCGTAACCCGTTCCGCCAGCATGTCCACGTAGTTTTCCAGGGTGCTGGCAAAAGTGTCGAACATCTCGTGCAAGGCGATGAAGTGCATGCCTTTAACGTTCCAGTGGGCCTGTTTCACCTGCGTCTTCAGATCCAACGTGTCTGCCAAGGACTGGTTGAGCAGCTCCACCAGTTGCGCGCGAGCCTCTGCCGGCAAGTCGATCCGGGTGGGGTACAAACGGGTTTTCTCGGCGGTAACCATGGCCAACCTCCTAACTGTGTTTCCATTATCGGGGATCCGCTTCGGCTTCCCAACTGAGCCCATAGTAACACAAACTCAAAATGAGTATGAGTTAGGGGGCTACTTACCGATGCAGAAGCGGCTGAAAATCTGATCCAGCACTGATTCCGAGATCTCCTCGCCAGTGATCTGGCCAAGGGCATGCAGGGCGCCCCGTAGGTCGATGCTCCAAAAGTCCAGGGGGAGCTGAGCTTGGATGGCCTGCCCCACCTGTTCCAGGCTGGCTTGGGCTTGTTGGAGGGCAGCGGCCTGCCGCTGGTTCAGGCTTATCTCCAGATTGGGCTGGGGACGTCCCTGGGTGACGAGCTGCTCCAGGGCTCTTTCCAGCTCCGGGATCCCTTTCCCTTGGGCGGCAACGGCGGGGACGCGGTGGGCAATCTCGGGGGGGAGGGGGATCCGCTCTGGCGGGGCGAGGTCGGTTTTGTTGATCACCAGGATGAGGGGGCGATGGCGGATCGACTCGTAGATGGCGGCGTCGGCAGCCGTCCAGCCCGCTTGGGCGTCGATGACCAGCACCAGCACATCGGCAGCCTGAGCTAGGCGTTGGGAGCGCTCCACCCCCAGCCGTTCCACCGGATCTTCGGTGGCGCGGATGCCGGCAGTGTCCAGGAGCTGGACGGGGATCCCTTTTACCACCAGGTGGGATTCCACCACGTCGCGGGTGGTGCCGGGCAGATCGGTGACGATGGCGCGATCCTGTCCTGACCAAGCATTGAGCAGGCTGGACTTGCCCACATTGGGCCTCCCGACAATGGCCACCTTCACCCCGGTGCGCAGCAGTTGTCCCCGTTCTGCCGTGGCCAGCAGGGCTTGCATCTGGGCTTGAATAGCTTGGAGCCGGGCCTGCCAAGCAGCAACATCCAAGGGGGGCAGATCCTCTTCAAAGTCGAGGCGAGCCTCAATTTCTGCCAACAAACCCAGCAGCTCCTGGCGCAGGGCGCGAATGGATCCCCCTAACTTACCCTGCAAGCCTGCTAGGGCCATCCGGGCCGCCTGAGGGGAGCGGGCCGCCACCAGATCGGCCACACTCTCGGCCTGGGTGAGGTCAATGCGGCCATTCAGAAAAGCGCGCAGGCTAAACTCCCCCGGCTGGGCCAACCGCGCCCCCTGCCGCAGGCATTGTTGCAACGTGGCCTGAACCACCATGATGCCACCGTGGCAATGCAGCTCTGCCACATCTTCGCGGGTGTAGGAGCGGGGGGCTTGCATCCAAACGGCCAGCGCTTCGTCTAGAATTTGGCCTTTCTCATCGTGGATCCAGCCGTAGAGGAGCCGATGGCTCTCCCAGACTGCGTTGCGGCGGGCAGGGGTGAAGATGGCTTGGACAATGGAAAGGGATCGTGACCCGGAAAGGCGCACAATCCCCACGCTGCCCTGTTCAGGCACCACCGCAGTGGCAATGGCAGCGATCGTATCGGCCAGGGGCGCAGTCGGATCCATCCTAAACAAAGCCCTGAGGGAGTTCGAGCAGCCGTTGGATTACAGCTCGGCATCCACTGGATTACAAATCGACATTCAAGTTAAAAAGCCACGCCCTCAGGCTGAGGGCAAGGTAGCCTGACAGTGGAAACAACGCTCCTCCCAGTCTTTATGAAGCCGCTACGCACGTTTAAGGTCACTCCCTACCTGCCTACTCCGCTGGAAAGTCTGCGCTTGTTGGCTTACAACCTGCATTTTAGTTGGAACGTAGAAACCCGCAGCCTATTCCGGCGCATGGATCCCGATCTGTGGGATGCCTGTGCCCACAACCCGGTGGCTCTTCTGGGTCGGATCCGGCAGGAACGGCTGGATGAATTGGCGGAGGATCCCGGCTTTTTGGCCCAGTTGGAACGGGCCAGCCAACAACTGCAGAGCTACCTGCAGGAAGACACTTGGTACCGCAAGTATCGTTCGGCCCAAGCGGTGGAAGGGGAGTGCTACGCTTATTTTTCGGCAGAGTTTGGTTTGGCGGATTGTCTACCCCTCTACTCAGGCGGCTTGGGGGTTTTGGCCGGGGATCACCTCAAGGCGGCCAGCGACCTGGGCTTGCCCCTGGTGGGTGTGGGCTTGCTCTACCAAAAGGGGTATTTCCGCCAGTACCTCAACCCCGACGGCTGGCAGCAGGAACGCTACCCAGTTAACGATTTCTTTAACATGCCCCTGGAGCTGCAGAGAGATGCGGAGGGCCGCGAAATTCGCATTGAGGTGGATTATCCCAACCGCAAGGTGTTCGCCCGCATTTGGAAGGTGACGGTGGGGAGGGTGCCCCTGTATCTTCTGGACACCAACATCGAGCCCAACAGCCAGTACGACCAAGACATCACCGATGAGCTGTACGGCGGCGACCAAGATCTGCGCATCCACCAGGAGATCATGCTGGGGATCGGCGGCGTGCGGGCTTTGCGCGCCCTTGGGATCCATCCCACCGTCTACCACATGAACGAAGGGCACTCGGCCTTTTTGGCAGTAGAGCGGATTCGCCTGTTGATGGTGGAGCAGGGGCTGAGCTTTGAAGAGGCCTGGCAGGTGGCCAAGTCCAGCCAGATGTTTACCACCCACACGTCGGTGCCCGCCGGGATCGACCTATTCCCGCCCGACAAGATCGATTACTACCTCGGCTTCTACTACAGCCAGATGGGCCTGAGCCGGGAGCGCTTTTTGGCTTTGGGACGGGAAAATACTGGCGACTTCCAATCTCCCTTCAGCATGGCAGTGCTGGCCATCAACATGGCCTCTTTTGTGAACGGTGTGAGCAAGCTGCATGGGGCGGTTTCCCGCAAGATGTTCAGCCGGCTGTGGCCTGGGATCCCGCTGGAAGAAGTGCCGATTACTTCCATCACCAACGGGGTACATGTCCGCACCTGGGTGGGGGAGGAGAACCAAGCCCTCTACGACCGCTACCTGGGGCCGGATTGGGCAGAGGCTCCTCCTTCGGATCCCCTCTGGCAAAAGGTGGATCGGATTCCGGATGGGGAATTGTGGCGGGCCCACGAGCGCAGCCGCTCCCGCCTGATTAACTTTACCCGCGAGCGCTTGATGGAACAGCTCCAGAAACGGGCTGCCTCAGCGGCTGAGATCCAACGGGCCTCTGAGGCCCTCAACCCGGAGGTGCTTACCATTGGGTTTGCCCGCCGCTTTGCCACCTACAAGCGGGCCACCCTTTTGTTCCACAACCTGGAACGGCTCAAGGCTTTGCTCAACCATCCTCAGTACCCGATGCAGTTTATCTTTGCCGGCAAGGCCCACCCCCGCGACATACCCGGCAAAGAGCTGATCCGCCAGATCGTGCAGGTGTCGCGGCAGCCGGAGTTTCGCCAGCGCTTGGTTTTCATTGAGGACTACGACATGTATGTCACCAGCTTGATGGTGGCCGGGGTGGATGTGTGGCTGAACAACCCCTTGCGCCCCCGGGAGGCCAGCGGCACCAGTGGCATGAAGGCGGCAGCCAACGGTGGACAGAACCTCAGTATTTTGGACGGCTGGTGGGACGAGGCTGACTATTACCAGACCGGCTGGCCCATTGGCCGCGGTGAGGAGTATGAGGATCGCGCCTATCAAGATGAGGTGGAGTCGAATGCCCTCTACGACCTGCTGGAACAAGAGGTTGCCCCTCTCTTCTACCAGCGCGGCAGCGATGGCCTACCCCATCAGTGGATCCAGCGCATGAAGCAGGCGATTCGCCTCAATTGCCCCCAGTTCAGCACGCAGCGCATGGTGTTGGAGTACGTCCAGCGAGCCTACATTCCTCTCAGCAACTACTTCGACCGCATGCGCCGTGACCACTTCGAGTCGGCCCGCCAGTTCGTTCGTTGGCAAAACCACCTGCAGGAGCACTGGTACAACATCCAGGTTCTCAACGTCCAGATCGAAACCCCGAAGAAAGCTGCCGCTGCCGGCCTTGCCTTGGCACAGGATGACCAAGTGGTGATGGCCAGGGATCCCCTCACCGTGACGGTGGAAGTGCGGCTGGGATCCCTGCAACCTCAGGATGTGATCGTGCAAGCTTACCAGGGGCCGGTCAAGGATGATGGCCAGATTCAGAAAGGACAGGCAATCTCCCTGCGCTATGTGGAGACGGTGGAGGATCGGGCCATCTTTTCCGGCCAGATTTGCTATGAGGCCAGCGGCTTGCAAGGGTTAGCCATCCGCTTGCTGCCCTTTCACCCCGATATGCACGATCCCTATGAGCTGCGGTTGATGCTCTGGGCGTGACATACTCCCATCACTGACCCTACGGGTACAGTGTGGGCTTCTCGCTTCATCGGGGAGCCTACGCAAGAACCCTCTGCGAGCAGACACGGGAT
>NZ_JANSHS010000036.1:0-958 GCF_047461695.1 Synechococcus sp. R6-7 | reverse complement strand
AGCAGTGTTCAGCGTAAATGTATCAGAAAACCCTTCCCTTTCCCGGAGCAGCTCAGTGTAAAGCCTGATGCTCTTTTTTCTCTGATGGGATTACCGTAGAGGTGTTGCTACTGGGATCCTGCAGTGACCAGCTTTTCCTGTGCCCAACTCGCCAAACTCGAGATGCCCAAGATGCCCGTGACAGTTGGGATCCCTGTCACACCTTCTGCGGATGAGGCGGATGAGACAGAGATCGGTCATCTTTTGATCGTCGATGATCAGCCCAACAGCCGCCTGCTGCTGGGGGATCTGCTGCAGAGCATTGGCTATCGGGTCAGCGAGGCCGAAAGCGGCAATCAAGCCCTGCAAATGTTGAAAACCTTCCAGCCGGATCTGATCTTGCTGGATGTCATGATGCCGGGGTTAGATGGGTTCGAGGTCTGTCGACGCATCAAAGCGAATGATGAGACACGCTTGATCCCGGTGGTATTGGTTACAGCGGCCAGCGATCACAAAAATCGCGTGCGCGGTATTGAAGCTGGGGCAGATGATTTCTTGAGCAAGCCCTTTGACGAGTCGGAATTGTTGGCGCGGGTGCGTTCCCTCGTTCGCCAAAAGCACCTCAATGAAGACTTGGATCATGCTGCCCAGGTTTTGTTCGCCATTGCCCGCAGTGTGGAAAGCCGGGATCCCACCACCGGGGATCACTGTGAGCGCCTGGCACAAATGGCCAAGAGCTTCGGCGAGTTTTTGCATCTGCCCCGTCCCCTGATCAAGGTGCTGATGTGGGGAGGTTACCTGCACGACATCGGCAAAGTGGGCATACCCGATGCCATTTTGGGTAAAACAGGCAAGCATACGCCGGAAGAGTGGGAGGTGATGAAATCCCATGTCTTGATCGGGGAGCAAATCTGCCGCCCACTACGCACCATGAAAGAGGTGTTGCCCCTCATCCGCCACCACCACGAGCGTTGGGATG
>NZ_JANSHS010000035.1:0-8231 GCF_047461695.1 Synechococcus sp. R6-7 | reverse complement strand
CCACCGCGTAGCTGTACCAGATTCCGGCAAAGCCGTTTTGTACAGCCAGGTTGATTATAGAACAAAGACCGCCTTTCATCCCGACCCTTACGCTGAGGCATAGCGCTCCGCGCCGCTAAAGTGGTTGCGTCGCGTTGCGTAGCAATAAGGAGGGCGGAGCTTCTGGGCGGATTAGCTAACCCTCAGCATGGCCCGACCTGCACGAGGCAAGTGACCCAGAGGCGGGATACGCTACTATAAGTACCCGCTGACACCCAGGATCCCGACCCATGACGGAAACGGCTGACCTTTGGCCACAGCTTTTGGGGCAGTTGCTGGATCGGCAATCTCTCAGCGAAGCCCAAGCTGAACAGTTGATGAACGGTTGGCTCCAGAACCAAGTGCCAGATGTGGTGTCGGGGGCGATTCTGGCGGCTCTGCAAGCCAAGGGGGTCAGCGCCGGTGAACTGGCCGGAATGGCACGGGTGCTGCAGCGGGCTTCGATGGGATCCCCGCTGGACTTGCCTCTCCTGGTGGATACCTGTGGCACCGGCGGCGATGGGGCCGGCACTTTTAACATTTCCACGGCGGTGGCCTTTGTGGTCAGTGCAGCCGGGATCCCGGTGGTTAAACATGGCAACCGTTCCGCCTCTGGCAAGGTCGGCTCGGCGGATGTGCTGGAGGCCCTGGGGGTGAACTTGGGGGCTGAGCCAGAGCGGGTGCGGGCGGCTGTGGCGGAAGTGGGCATCACCTTTTTGTTTGCTCCCCAGTGGCACCCGGCCATGCGGGCGGTGATCCCCTATCGGCGGGCCCTCAAGGTTCGCACCATTTTCAACCTGTTGGGGCCCTTGGTCAACCCCCTCTATCCCAACCGCCAGGTGATCGGGGTTTACGCCCAGGAGCTGGTGCCGGTAATGGCAGAGGCCCTGCGCCTGTTGGGACGGGAAGGGGCCATTGTGTTGCACAGCCGCGAAGGTCTCGACGAGGCCGGTCTGGATCAACCCACCGATCTGGGCATCCTGTCCGGTGGGCTGGTACGGACGGAAGTCTTGAACCCTGCAGATTACGAGCTGACCCTGGCACCCACCCAAGCTCTCAAGGGGGGGGATGTGGCGGAAAATGCCGCCATCCTCACCCAAGTTCTCCAGGGATCCGGGACGCCTGCCCAGCAGGATGTGGTGGCCTTGAATGCTGCTTTGGCCCTGCAGGTGGCCGGAGTGGCCCCCGATTGGAGAGCCGGGATCGCCCAAGCTCGCGAGATTCTCGCCAGGGGTGCCGCTTGGGATCGCTTGCAACAGCTGGTTCATTTTCTCAAGGCTTGATGCCGGTAGGAGCTCAGGAGAGGGTGACAGGGATCCCACCTGAGCCTAGGGCTAAAACTCCTGCCCTCGCCCAAAGGCCAGAACTTCATCCACCCCCAAGCGAGGCTTGCGCGGCAGGTTACCCGCTGCCGCATATCCAACCGCCAGCAGCATCACCGGCACGTAGCGGTCGGCAATGCCGAACTCCCGCTTTACCCCTTCCGGATCAAAGCCGATCATCGGCCCGCTCACCAAACCCTTGGCCTGAGCCGCGATCATCAGCGCCATGGCAGCCATCGCCCCAGAGCGAATCGCTTCATCCCGCGCCAAGGTGGGATTGTGGAGATAGGTTGCCTGGGCCATGTTCACCCAGCCTTCCGCTTTTTCGGGGGGGAGGATCCCGGCAGCAACGCTTCTTTGCACAATTTCAGGCAGTTTCTCATACCCCCGCAGATCCCCCAGGATGATAAACACCACCGATGCATCCGCCACCTTCTGTTGGTTGTAGGCCAGAGATTTGAGGCGCTCTTTGTCTTCCGGGTCGGTGACCGCAACAAACCGCCAGTGCTGAATGTTGAAGGAAGAAGGAGCTTCCGTAGCATAAGCCACCAGCTCTCGGATCTCCGCTTCCGATAAACGGCGGCTGGGATCCAATTTGTCGGCGGAAATGCGCTCTTTCAGGGCAGTTAGGGCGTCCATAGGGATCCTCAAGTGTCGGTAGAAAGGCTGCTCCCCCCAAAGGTAGGGGCAGGATTGGCAAATGGCTATACATTCCGTGTTCAAACGGTCTGTCTTCTTTGTTATCTCCCTTTTATCCAGCCTGTGGCAACCGGGTGAGGCACAAACTGGGCCTTGGCAGGGCAGGCAAGCGGGATCCCTAACGCAAAGGCAGGTATGATGGAAAAACAAACTGGTCTCATCTGGGTCGCCCGGTTAATCGTCGGATTGGTGTGGTTGATGGGGAGAAGCAATCGGTGAACTTCGGTCGAGTGCTGACGGCCATGGTTACCCCCTTTACCGATGAGGGGGAGCTTAACTACGATGAGGCCGCTCGTTTGGCCGATTACTTGGCAACCCACGGCAGTGACGGCTTGGTGGTCTGTGGCACCACAGGCGAATCTCCCACCCTAACCTGGCAAGAGGAGTATGAGCTGTTCCGCGTGGTGCGAGATGCCGTAGCCGGTCGGGCTAAGGTGATCGCCGGGACGGGATCCAACTCCACCCGTGAGGCCATTGAAGCCACAAAAAAGGCCGCTCAATTGGGTTTAGACGGCTCTTTACAGGTGGTGCCCTACTACAACAAGCCTACCCAGGCCGGCCTTTATGAGCACTTCAAAGCCATTGCTCAAGCCAGTGACCTGCCCATCTTGCTCTACAACATTCCCAGTCGGACAGGGGCCAGTTTACAGCCGGAGACTGTAGCCCAATTAGCAGAATTGGAAACGGTTGTCGCCATCAAAGAAGCCAGTGGTATGATGGATGTAGCTTCGGAAATTCGGCGACTCACTCCCTCGCGTTTCGCCATCTATTCAGGGGATGACTCTCTGACGTTGCCGCTCCTATCTTTGGGGGGGAGCGGGGTGGTCAGTGTAGCCAGCCACCTGGTTGGGTTGCAGTTGCAGGAGCTGATCCAGAGCTACATCAGGGGGCAACACGATCAAGCTTTGGCCCACCACCTGCGCCTGTTTCCGTTGTTCAAGGTTTTATTCATCGAGACCAACCCAGTTCCGATTAAGGCCGCATTGGAGATGCAGGGTTGGCGAGTGGGTCGGGCGCGCCTTCCCCTAGCGCCTCTGCAACCCAGTTCTCTGCAGGTTTTGCGACAGGTGCTTGAAGAGATGGGCCTGCTGGCTGAATCGAAGGGATCCGAACAAATGGCGACGAAAGTTTCATGATTGCATTTTTAGGCTTTGCTTCTGCCATGACCACGGTTTTCAGGGGTTTGCAAGGGGCTCTTTTGTGGCGTTTGACCTGTGGGTAAGTGGCTTTTTCCCCGAAAAGCTCTTTCCCAGCTTGGGAAGCAAATAAGTTGCGGCGGCTGAGTTCAGCTTTCACCCACAGCCTTGTTGGGGATAGCTTGTGCCCATTTCTGTTTTTGTTTTTTTACTGTTGAGGATCTAAACCCATATGCCAACACCACGTTCTTCAGTTGTTTCTCGTTCTGTAACCCCACAATCTACCTCTTCCGTTCAGATGATTCCGCTGGGCGGCGAGCGGGAGATCGGCAAAAACACATGGGCCTTCCGCTACGAGGATGACATCATCCTCTTGGATGCCGGTTTGGCTTTTCCCGATGAGAGCATGCACGGCATTAACATCGTGCTGCCGGACATGACCTACATCAAGCAAAATCGGGACAAAGTGCGGGGGATGGTGGTTACCCACGGCCACGAAGATCACATCGGTGGCATCCCGTATCACCTGCGGGAATTTGATATTCCGGTCATCTACGGCCCCAGATTGGCGCTGGCGCTGCTGGAAGAGAAATTGCGGGAAGTGGGCCTGCTCAACCGCACAGAGCTGCGTCCTGTTGGCCCCCGTGAAATCGTTCCCTTGAGTAAGCACTTTTTTGCCGAATTCATTCGCAACACCCACTCTTTTGCCGATAGCTTTACGGTGGCTCTGCACACGCCTGTGGGCGTCATTATTCAGACCGGCGACTTTAAGATCGACCATACCCCCGTGGATGGGGAGTACTTCGACCTGCAGCGGTTGGCCGAACATGGAGAAAAGGGAGTGCTCTGCCTGATCAGCGACTCCACCAACGCTGAAGTGCCGGGGTTTACCCCTTCCGAAGCCTCTGTGGTGCCGGGTCTCACCAAGGCCATTGCCGGAGCCAAAGGGCGGGTGATCATCACTACCTTTGCTTCTTCGGTGCATCGTCTCAACTTGGTGCTGCAGATCGCCGAACAGCAGGGTCGGGTGGTGTCTCTGCTGGGCCGCTCCATGCTGAATGTGGTGGCTCACGCGCGGCGCTTGGGCTACATCCGCTGCAAGGACGAGACGCTGCAGCCAATGCATGTGATCAACAGCCTGCCGGATGACCGGGTGATCATCCTCACCACCGGATCCCAGGGAGAACCGCTGGCTGCTCTTACCCGCATCGCCAACGGCGAGCACCCGCAGTTGCAAATCAAGCCAGGAGACACGGTGGTGTGGTCGGCCAACCCGATCCCTGGCAACACGATCGCAGTCTCGCGGGTCATCGACAAGCTGATGGAGCTGGGAGCCAATGTCATTTACGGCAAAGACAAGGGCCTGCACGTTTCCGGCCACGGCTGCCAGGAAGACCAAAAGCTGATGATTGCCCTCACCCGCCCCAAGTTCTTTGTCCCCACCCACGGGGAATACCGCATGCTGGTCAAGCACGCCGAAACCGCCATGAGCATGGGGATCCCGCGGGAAAACATTGTGATCATCGACAACGGCGATGTGGTGGAGGTGAACCGGGAGCGCATTGCCATCACAGGCCGCGTCCCCTCTGGCCTACAGATGATCGCCGCTTCCCACGATGGAGTGGTGATGGATGAGATGCTGCAGGAGCGGCAGCAGATCGCCAAAGATGGCATGGTGACGGTGGTGATCAGCCTGGACGGCAGCGGCCAGTTGCTCTGCACCCCGCAGGTGCAAACCTTTGGCTTGGCGGGGGAAGGGAACCAACTCAAGGGATCCGACCTGAAACCCCTTCTGGAGAACACCCTTCGGCAAGCGTGGCCCCAATTTGCTCGCTCGCTGGAGCGGGGCAGCCTGGACATCGACTGGGCCGGCCTTAAGGGCGAAGTGGAGCGGGTGGTGCGCCGTTTCTTGCGAGAACAATTGCCCGGCAGGCCCACGGTGGCGGTTTTTGTGCAATCCCCTGAAGAGGAGTCTGTGTCTTCCCTGAGTGTGGAAACCCAACCGGAGCCGGTAGCGGGTGCTCTGGGCCGGCGGCGGCGTTCCTCGGCAGCGGTAGCTGCTTCCTAAAACTGGCCCGTTTTCCATGGGTGGATCCTCTGAGCGCCTTTGGGATCCCTTGCCGAGCGCAGGGATCCTTCCTATTGTGCCGGCTTGTATCCATCCGTGAGAAAACTGCGGAGGGCAGACTCTGCCGCCGCATCTGGTTGCAGGGATCCCACCTCGCTAAAGGGAGGGCAGCGGGTTTGGGGAGGGAGCGGTTGCCGAAGGGCGCTCAAGAAGGCATCGGCCAAATCGGCGTAGCCCCGGTCGTTGGGGTGAAAGCCGTCGGCCAGCGGGCCGGGAAAGAAGGACTCGCGTCGGTAGGAGCGGGGATCGCAGAGCAAGTCCACCACTGGGATCCCCTGTTGGCTTAAGGGGTTGATGGCCCGTTGCGTGAGGCCAACCGAGATCAGGGAGAGCAGTTGGCGCACGCTGCTGGGTTGCTGCTGACCCAGAGGAATCAGGGCGAAGTTGGGCAGGTTGGCCACCGCCAGGCGAGCTTGAGGGGCACGGGCACGCACCGCTTGCAGCAGGGTTTGGTAATCGGCGGCGAATTGTCGGATCTGCTGATCGACGAAGGGCAAGGGATCCTCACCTTGGAGAGCCCGTTGAGCCGCCGCCAGAGCGATGGCGTTGGTATCGTTTCCGCCCACCCAAATGGTGATCAGGGTGGCATCGGGGGGAAGGCGCGGCACTTGATCCTGCAGCAAATTGGCCGGGATCCCCTGCCTCAGGGCTTGCATGGCGGGGCTGAGCACCGCTCCCGAACGGCCCAGGTTGATAAGCTCCACTGGGCCGGGCAGCAAGCGAGCCAGGCGGGGCACATAGCCCGTTCCATTGGGGCAGTCCAGGGGCTCTGAGCGCTGGGGTCGAGTGCCGGCGGCGTTGGCTGGGCCATCACAGGAAATGGAGGCGTTGTAGCCAACGGCATCGCTGGCTCCCAGGGCAACGTAGCGGGTGAGGGTGGGTGGGCTGGGCACAACAGGGGATCCAGAACTGGCAGAGCAGCCGGTTAGCCCCAAACTGAGTATCAAAATCAGCAGGGAGAGGAGGAACACCCAGCTGTCTTGTTGTCTTGGAGTCGAGTTTTCTGGGGTTCGGGTGCTGGCATCCTTTGCAGAGAGAGGCATGGGAAAGCGGGCATAGATAGGGCGAGGCGGGAAGCACCCCCAGACAGGCTAGCCAAGGATCCCAAAATTGGCGAGGTATGGTGGGAGTATGCCGCTACGGTTTTGCAAGTCCCGCACCTACCACGATCCCCTGCATGGCGCCATCAGCCTGAATGGAGGGGACGCGGTTGAGGCTCTGCTCATTCGCCTGATCGATACACCGGCCTTTCAGCGGCTGCGCCGCATCCGCCAGTTGGACACGGCCTTTTTTACCTTCCATGGGGCAGAGGGATCCCGCTTTACCCATTCGGTGGGGGTGCTGCAGGTAACGCGGCGGCTGTTCGACAAATTGGCCCATCGCTACCCAGAGCTGCGCCCCTATCGGGCGGTAACCTTGGCCTCGGCTCTGCTGCACGACATTGGCCATGCCCCTTTTAGCCATGCCGGGGAAGAGATCTTCGGCTGCCGGCACGAGGTTTGGACGGCCCGCATTCTCCGGGAGGATCCCCAGGTGAGGACGCTGCTGGCGGAGTTTGATTCCCAACTGCCGGCCCAGATGCAGCAAGTGCTGCAGAAGCAATTTCCCCTGCCGCTGGTGGGGCAACTCATCTCCAGCCAACTGGACTGCGACCGCTTCGATTACCTGATGCGGGATAGCCTGCTCACGGGTGCCCAATACGGCCACCTGGACTTGGATCGCATCCTAACGGTGCTGGATTATGACCCGGAGACGGGATCCCTGTCCATCCCTGCCCGCAAAGGCCTGGGGGCCATCGAGCACTACCTGGTGGTGCGCTATTTCATGTACACCCAGGTGTACCAGCACCCCAAGAGCCTCTGTGCCCGTTTTATCTTGGAGCGGCTATTCAGGCGGGCAGAGGCGCTCCTGCAAAGGGGGGAGATTGAGCTGGATCCCATCCTCAGCGCTTGGTGCTGGGCCTCGCTGGCGGCTCAAAAAGGGGATCCCTTCGAGTTGCCGCTCCCCCTCTACTTGGCTGCCGACGATATCATCTTCAGCTACCCCATGCGCCTCTGGGCCATGTCGGGGAAGGATCCCATCTTGGCGGATCTGTCGCGGCGCTACTTGGAGCGGGATTTGTTCAAGGCCCGCAACATTACCCAGTTGTCTGAGGAACAACGCCAAACCCTGGTGGCCGCCGTGCAGGCCAAAATGCTGCAGGACGGGCTGGATCCTGAAAGTTACTTGGGCATCCGCTCTGCCCATGTCCAGGGCTATAGCTTTTATGACCAAGGGATCCAGCTCAAAACCGAGCGTGGCTATGAAGAAATTGCCCATCTTTCCCCTTTGGTGCGTGCCTTGGTGGAAACCCAGCGCCAGGTCTGGCTAATCTTTCCCCGGCCCTATGGCGATATCGTAGAGGGGGTTTTGTCTGCCTAGAAAATCATTGGGCCATCCCAGAGCTAGAGCATTAGAGGTGGGAATCTGTTCCTGAGCACATCTAAACAACGAGGGAAGCAGGAGTGGGGATCCGAGAAATCCTAACGGGGGTATTGTCCTTAACAGCTTTGGCGATTGCCCTAGTGGCTCTGCAACTGAGGCGAGCGTTGCGGGCTTCCCCCTGGCTGAGGGATCCCCCGGCGGAACAGGCAGGGGAAATCGCGGCCGGGATGGAGCGGCTGGCGGTGATCGTGCCCGCCTACAACGAGGCCGAGAACGTGGTGGGCTGCCTGAGCAGCATTCTGGACAGCACCTCTGCCCCTTTACAGGTGTGGTTGGTGGACGATGAATCCACGGATGCCACCTGGGAGCTGGCCCAAGCCCTGGCTGCCGAACGGCAAGATCCGCGCCTACACCTGCTCAAGGGGGATCCCCGTCCCAAAGGCCAAAGGTGGGTGGGCAAAAACTGGGCCTGTGCCCAAGCCGTCGCCCGCGTAGAAGCCGACT